>CALXTN010000004.1 GCA_944391405.1 uncultured Alphaproteobacteria bacterium
ATTCCAAATTTAGCTCTCGGTTTGAGGGCTTTTTTTGTGGGCAATTTACAAATGGACAATCCTATTTTTAACCAAGAGCTACGACGTTTTTTTCGTGGCTCTTTTTTGTTTTAATTTTTGTTATGAAAGGAAAAATCATGACTTTTTCATATAATTTTGATGACGATATTCTTGAACATCAACGACTTGTGGATGCGGATAATGAATTGGAATTAAAAAGATTGTTGCGAAAATATGGCTCATTAGAGGGAATTGAAAAAAATGCAGATATTCGAGATTCAATGGCTTATATGATGGCTAATCAAAATGGGCTGGCTCAGAAAGTCTTAACACAAGAAACCGGAAATTCTCTTTTATCATCCCAAGGCACACAATACGCTAAAAATGATAAAGTTAACCATGCCAGTGATGCAAATTTACCAGCCTATGTTAAAACCGGCAATACTTTAATTGACAGAATGATTCCTGTATTGAAAGGTGAAGAAGAACTTTACAGACACATCTATATTGATACGACGTGGAATAAAACTGTCGGTATTGGTGCAAATATTGATAGATGGGAGCAGTTCAGAAAATTAAATTGGCAAGTTGATGGGCGAGCGGCAACAGAAGAAGAAAAAAGAGCAGCATTTAATTCTTTTCATGCCATAACTTCAGAAGGGAAGAAAAATGTTGATAAAGATGGAAATTTGCTCAAAAAAAATAATATGAAAGCTTCTTCTTATGCAAATAAATCTCCATTGAGAATTTTGGATAAAGAGGCATGGGAAATATTTCTTCAACATATAAAAGAGGATGTTGCCTATCTTCATAGGGAATTTCCGGAATTTGATTCTTTTCCTCCCGAATTACAAAATGTTTTGCTAGATATTAAATTCAATACAGGTAATGTCTCTGTAGATGAATGGCCTAAGCTTAGAAAAGCTATTGCTGAAAAGAACCTGTTTGGTAAAGACGGAATAATTTATAATGTTAACCGAAAAGATGTTGATTTAAAACGGAATAATTGGGTCAAACAGCAAATCCGAAATATTAAACATTGGTATTAACATAAAAAGGGGCGGTTTTTACTGCCCCATATCTTTTTTATCTATGACGAGTGTTCCAATACTATCTCCGGAGGCATTTTCTAGTACAAACCATTTACCGCCAAAGCAATATTCTTTTTGCTCGTTGCAACCTCTTAATACATAACGAACAATATGACTATATGTTTCTTTAGTTTCTTCAACATAAAAAGTACAATCTAATGTCACAAACATCGGTGTGTTTTCCAGCATTTTACATCTTCCAACAACCGCTTTACCATATAAGTCATAGTATATGGCAGAAGTCGGTGTCAAAAAGGTTGGTCTTGTGTTTTTGGAGCTGGGAGATAATTTTTTATAAAACAAAGGATTTACAAATTTATCTTTGGGGGCATCTTTAGACTTTGAAGGGATTATATAGGTAATTGTTTCATCATAATATTGGTAAGGTCTGATTTTTTGATCTACAAGCCAGCCCCCTTTATCCAGACACATATTTTCTTCATTGCAAGGTTTTAGAGTATAGGTGAAAACTTGTGTCTCTTCTTTTTCATTTTTGTAGTTATATTTAAAACATTCCAAACTAACCGTATCCATTTGGTTGTTAATGAGTTTGCAGGTATAATTATACTTAAAGTCTTTACTGGAGACCATATAAATACTTGTTGGGGTTAATTGCACTTCAAACTTTGAATGCGATGCAGAAATCATTTTTTCATAAAAGACCGGATTTACAAATTTTTCTTCCTTGTTCAGATTAAACAAAGAGCAACTGGTGGTTATGATTGTGGCAATTATGCAGGCGATACTGATTTTTTTCATCTTGTCTCTTCTCCTATGATTTTGACGCTATTGTAGAGAGGAATGTTGAATTTATCGTTAAAGAGAAATTGACCTTTCTTAAAGAATTTGCAGTATTATGTTCTCTCTTTGAGTGATAATTGTTCTTATGTATCGTGTTATTCTAGCTATCTCTTATGCAATATCTTTTCTATATCTTTGAAATTATCAAATCTCCATAGTGATGGTTGTGCGTGTATTTTATCCTTAATATATGTCTCATCCATAAATTTTCCTTTACCTAATAAGATTGGCTGTATTCCTGCATTATAGGCACATTCTGTATCTTGTTTTGTATCGCCAATGAGCCATATATTTTCTTTATTTATTTCATAATCTGTATTGGCTAATGCCGCATATACCAAATCCGGATATGGCTTATTATGTTTAGCATCTCCATTTCCCAAGATAGATGTAAATGGAATTTTTGGAAAACAGAAAGCTACCTCTCTTAATAATAAAGATTTTTCTTTATTCGAAATGATATATAATTTAATATTTTTATGTAAACATGATTGCAAAAAATCTTTGGCTCCTTCTAAAGGTACAACTTTATTATATGCATTTTGGATATAGTATTCTAGGTAATCTGTATATGCCTGATTTGCTTCTTCTCCAAAAAAGTTAGGAAAATTTTCTTTAAGAGATTTAGATGTGTCTCGATATTTATTTTTTGTTGTGTCCCAATCTTCTCTTCCATACTTTTTTAATATATATTCCATTGCCTCCACTACTGCTGTACGTGTATGAGCTAATGTATCATCCCAATCAAATAAAATAGCTTTAGGAAGTTTAATTTTGTTACTCATGTTCGTTTATATGCCTATTCTTCTATCCGGCGAGGTAAGTCTTTACCGCTTCGTTTTGTTCAAATAAGTAGAGCAATACTTTTAAGGCTTGCCCTCGTGGAGTTGTTAAACTCGGATCTTGTTTTAAAATATTATGAACGTCATCTCGTGCTTTTATCAATAAATCTTGGTGCACACTCATATCGGCTAGCTTGAATTGTGTAAATCCAGATTGTCTTGTTCCTAATATCTCTCCACCACCTCTTAGTTCTAAGTCCTTTTCTGCGATATAAAATCCATCTTCGGTTTGCTTCATAATATTTAACCGCTCTCTGGCAACACTACTTATCGGGTATGAATAGAGCAACACACATGTTCCCGCTTCATATCCTCTTTTGATTCTTCCTCTTAATTGATGTAATTGTGAAAGTCCGAATCTTTCCGCATGCTCTATTATCATTATGGTTGCTTCCGGCACATTAACGCCGACTTCTATAACAGTGGTTGCGACGAGAAGTTTTTTTTCACCTTTTTTAAATTGCTCCATTACAGCATCTTTTTCAGTTTCTTTCATCTTTCCATGAACTAACCCGACAACATTACCAAAATATTGCTTTAGCATTTCGCTTCGTTCTGTTGCTGCTGCCAAATCTGATTTTTCAGACTCCTCCACCAGCGGACAAACCCAATATGCTCTTCCTCCTTCGGCTAATTTACGTTGCAAGGCAGCAATGATGTCCGGCATTTTCTGAACGTTAATCACTGCTGTAACACAAGGCTTTCTTCCTGCCGGCAATTCCCCTATTTTTGTATAATCCATATCTCCATAAGCTGTCAGCAAAAGACTTCTTGGAATCGGCGTTGCTGTCATTACCAAAACATCACTCATCATTCCTTTTGAGGAAAGTGATAGTCTTTGATTTACACCAAATCTATGTTGTTCATCAACGATGGCGTAGCCTAAATCTTTAAAAGTTACACTTTCGGTAAATAAAGCGTGCGTTCCTATCAGTATATTAATTTCCCCGCTTTGCAACTTTTCGTAGATTTCTCTTTTTTCTTTTGCTTTGAGTTTACCTGTCAATAAACCTATCGTTATACCTAGATTTTTACTCAAAGAGCTTATGGTTTCATAATGCTGTTTAGCCAGTATTTCTGTCGGTGCCATTAGTGCTGCTTGCGCTCCATCTTCTATGACTTTTAACATACTCAAAAATGCTACAACGGTTTTTCCTGAGCCGACGTCTCCTTGTAGCAGACGCAACATTTTATGCGGAGAATTTTGGTCTTTGGCTATTTCTTCCAATGCTGTTTCTTGCGCTGAGGTAAGCTTAAATGGTAGGTTTTCTATCGCTTTTTTATACAATTCTCCCGTTCCGATAAATATGCGACCATTTTTCTCTCTAACTTTTTGCCGAATGAGTGCTAAAGCTAATTGGTTTGATAAAATTTCGTCATAAGCCAATCTTCTTCGAGCCGTTGATGATGGTAATAAATCTGCCTGATTTTTAGGATGATGAACGCGATTTAGGGCTGATTTAAAATCTATGTATTCTAAATCTCCTAACGAATCCAATGACAGCCATTCCGGCAGTACCGGAACATTTTTTAACCCATTTTCCACTAAACGACATACCATTTTATTGGTTATTCCGGCTGTCAGTGGGTACACTGGCTCTAAACGCATAATTTGGGACAGCATTTCAGCTGATACAGAATAGTCTGGGTGGCTTATTTGCCATATTCCGTTAAAATATTCTAACTTACCACTAATGGCTCTTTTGCTTCCTAAAGGATAATTTTTCTCTATATAATCTGCATATACTTTGAAAAACACCAATACTAATTCCGCCGTACCATCTGTACAATATATGCGATATGGGTGTTTTTTGGTTTGTGGCGGAATGTGTTCCGTTATAGTAACAACTCCCGTCCAAATTCTGCCATCTTTCGCATTTATCAGGGGCTCATTGTAAGTTCTATCAACTATATTAATCGGTAGGTGAAATAAGATGTCTATTATCTTTTCCCCGCAAAGTTTTTTTATTAACTTACTATATTTTGTTCCCACCCCTCTTAGGTTTTCTATACTCGCAAACAGAGGATATAAAATATTCGGACGCATGATTTATGTTCTTTACAAATTTTCCGTTTAGGTTATTAATTAGGTAACTTAATAGCAGAAGTATCGATAAATGTCTAATGATTTTGATTACTTTAATAAGAAAAACTTATCCGGCGTTGCAAAAGATGCCGAAGCTTTTGCTATACGAGATTTATTGCAGACTTCATCTAAAAATGTCTTGTGTATTTTAAGTGATGGGACTTCTCTTAAACAGACTCTTGATACGCTTAAATTTATTGCTCCAGAAATTGATATATTAACTTTTCCGGCGTGGGATACCGTACCTTATGATCGTGTATCTCCTAATCCGACAATTCTTTCTAAGCGTATTGAAACATTAGCTAAACTTGTTTTAGATGATTCAAAAAAACGTAAGGTGGTTTTAACCAGTATTGGGGCTGTCATTCAGAAACTTCCTCCCAAGAAAATCTTTCTTAATACCAGAAAATCAATTCAAATCGGTGGCAAGCTTAATTTTGATGAGTTTTTGCATTATGTGGCAATCAACGGATATTCTCGCGTTGAGCAGGTTATGGAATCCGGCGAATATGCCGTACGCGGTGATATTATTGATATTTTTCCTAGCGGTGCGGAACAACCTTTACGTATTGACTTATTTGATGATGAAGTAGAGCGTTTGCGTCTTTTTGATGTTGAAACACAGCGTAGTACTGAAGATTTGAAATTTTATAGTTTTGATAGTGCAAATGAAGTTGTTTTAGATAAAAATACTATCAAAACTTTCCGTTCTAAATATCGTGAAGCTTTTGGTGCAGATGGTCTGAAAGATGAACTTTATGAAAGTATCTCCGAAGGTAAAAAATATTTAGGTATGGAAAACTGGTTGCCTTTCTTTTATGATGATCCTCTTCCTTCTTTATTCGATTATCTCCCTAATGCCAATATTATTTTTGGTATTGACTGCGATAATGCTCTTAAAGCTAAAGAAGAAACTATTGCCGATCATTATGACGCGCGTATTGAAGCTCTAAAAATTCGCGAAGTTTCTGATGTTGACAGATATCACCCGATTGAACCGGACATTCTTTACATCAATATGCAAAAATTCTTAGAACTCGTTCACTCTCGAAGTTATGTTAAACTTTCCAAGCGCTCTATGCCTGAAGTTAATGATAACATTGACTATGGTGCTGTTCCTCAGAAGATTTTTGCCTCTCTTAAAAACATCAACAATTTAACTGTTTATGAAGATTTGGCTAGAGACTGCGAAGCTAACAAAGCCAAGAAAAAGATTATCTGCTGCTATACCCAAGGTTCTTTGGATCGTATGCATAATCTTCTCCAAGAGAATAATTTTACGAATCTTGTTATTGCTGAAAATTGGAAAGATGCCTTAAAAAATGCGTCCAAGGGAAAAATTGTTCTGACTGTTCTTGAACTGCAACATGGTTTTATCAATAAAGATTTTTTCATTGCGACCGAGCAAGATATTTGGGGCGAGAGAAAAAATATCCGCACTCATAAAAAAGTTTCAGCAGAAAATCTTATTTCCGACATATCTTCTCTTAATGTTGGTGAATATGTTGTTCATATTGAGCATGGTATCGGGCGATTTGACGGATTGGAAAATATTGTTACCGATGGCGTGGCACACGATTGCTTAAAACTTATTTACGCAAACAACGACAAGCTATACGTTCCTGTTGAAAATATTGATGTTATCAGCAGATATGGCGCAGAAGACAGTAATGTCATGTTGGATACCTTAGGCGGTTCGGCTTGGGAGGCTAAAAAATCTCGCGTTAAAGAAAAAATCAAAGATATTGCAGAAAAATTAATTCAAATCGCAGCTCAGAGAAAAATGAAAAAAGCTGAAATCTTTGTACCTGAACGTGGTTTGTATGATGAATTTTGCAGCCGTTTTCTTTACACTGAAACAGACGACCAATTGAGTGCTGTTAATGATGTTTTCAAAGATTTATCTCTCGGTTATCCAATGGATCGACTCGTTTGCGGGGATGTTGGCTTTGGAAAGACAGAAGTTGCATTGCGTGCAGCATTTACGGTTGCTACAAGCGGAGCACAGGTAGCTTTGATTGTTCCGACCACCCTTTTAGCCAGACAACATTATTTGAACTTTAAAGAGCGCTTTCAAGGCTTTCCTGTAAAAGTTAAAATGCTGTCCAGACTCGTTACCCCTAAAGAATCACGAGAAATTAAACAAGAACTTAAAGACGGTAGTCTGGAAATCGTTATCGGCACGCACGCATTATTGGCAAAAGATATTGAATTTTGTAATCTCGGATTGCTGATTATTGATGAAGAGCAACATTTTGGCGTGGCTCATAAAGAAAGATTAAAACAACTCAAATCCGATGTTCATATTTTAACGCTTAGTGCGACCCCTATTCCTCGTACCCTCCAATTATCTTTAACCGGCGTTAAACAATTGAGCATTATAGCGACTCCTCCGGTAGACAGATTAGCTGCTCGTACATTTGTCATGCCGTTTGACAGAGTGATGATTAAGGAGGCAATTTACAGAGAAAAATATCGTGGCGGACAAATCTTTTTTGTTTGTCCGAGAGTATCTGATATTCTCCAGATTGAACCAAAATTGAAAGAGCTTGTACCTGATATTAAAGTTGCTGTTGCACACGGCCAGATGTCTCCAAACCATCTTGAAGAGGTAATGTGCGATTTCGCTGATGGTAAAGCAGATATTTTACTTTCAACTACGATTATAGAATCCGGTATAGACTTGCCTAAGGTTAACACAATGATTATTTATCGAGCTGATATGTTTGGATTGGCTCAACTTTATCAGTTACGTGGTAGAATCGGACGTTCTAAGTTGAGAGGATACTGTTACTTTACCGTACCTAATCAAAAAGTTCTCACTCCAGTTGCAGAAAAAAGACTAAGCATTTTACAAGCTCTTAACCAACTTGGCGCTGGTTTTTCTTTGGCAAACCATGATTTAGATATTCGCGGTGCCGGAAATATTTTGGGTGTTGAGCAGTCCGGTCACATTAAAGATGTCGGAATCGCTCTTTATCATCATTTACTTGAAGAGGAAATTAACCGAATTAAAGCTAGACAGGCCGGTGAAGACGTATCTGCTGTAGCGCAGTCAAGCGATTGGTCTGTACAGATTTTAACAGGTGTACCGATTATTATTCCTGAAAAATATGTTGCGGATTTAGGCGTTCGCTTAGGGCTTTATAAGCGCATTGGTTCTCTCAAGACGGTGGAAGAAATTAATGATATGAGAGAAGAACTTATTGATCGCTTTGGTTCTATTCCTGAAGAGGTTGAAAACCTACTTAAGACAGTTGAAATCAAACAAATTTGTATGCTTTGCGGAATTGAGAGAGTTGAAGCTGGTGCGCGCGGAATTTTGATTGCATTCCATAACAACACCTTTAAAAATGTCGATAAGCTTATGGATTTTATTACAAAACAACTTGGGACAATTAAAATTCGCCCTGATCAGAAATTGTTTATTGAAAGAGATTTAACTTCTTACAAAGTTCGCCTAGAAATTATTAAAAAGTATGTCGCTAAACTATATGAACTTTCTCTGTAAGTTATGAAAGTTTTTCTAATAGCTTTTTATACGCCTCGGTTAAACGCTTGAATTTTTCTTCAGCATCTTTATCATTTGGATTTAAATCCGGATGGCATGTTTTGGCCAATTTTTTATACTGTTTTTTGAGATTATCAAGATTGAATTCTTCCGTAGATAATTCCAAATGCTCCATTTCTTTTCGGTCTTCTCGGCTAAAATATATATTATCCGTTACTTTATCATAGCCGGAAAATCCATGCAAAAATTCGAGTTCTTCATCCAAATCACAGCCGAATTTGTATTTTATTTTTGAGTGAAAACCGCTAAATCTCGTTTTACGTTTAAAGGCCTCTTGTTCAGAAGTTCCTTCATCATCCATATAGTAATTCCACTTTGCATTGTATTCTTGCACGTGTTCCAAGCAGAACCAATAATAATCTTTTAAAGTTCTGTCTTTCGGGGCTTTAAACTCTCCTTCTTTATTGCACCCTGGGTGATCGCATTTATGCTTTACCCCTTCATTTTGCGGTGCAAAATATTTCTTAGTTCTTCTTCTGGTGGTTGCCCCTTTTATCACTTGTCGTTCCTCTTTTAGTTACAATCTTTGGGATAATAGTACAAACTTTACTTGCAGTCAAATATAAAAAAGTTGGTGCATAAACAAAAGTTTGTATTCGCTTCCTCTTTTTTTATCTCTATGCTTAGTGATAGTTATTTTAGAGGAAATAAAATGCCTGAACTTCCAGAAGTTGAAACCATTAAAGAAGCTTTGATTAAAGCGGTTGACAAAGCCGTTATTCAATCTGTTTTGGTTTTTAACAGAAACTTTCGGGTTATTATCCCTGACGATTTTGAACAAATATTGACCGGACAAACTGTTTCTCGAATCTATCGTCGTGCAAAATATGTTATTATTGATTTAACTAATGGAATGAGTATTGTCTGGCATTTCGGCATGAGCGGAAGAGTTCGGATTATCTCGCAAAAGCCCACATCTTTTGAAAAACACGATCATGTTGTTATTTACACCAATAAATGCACGCTTATCTTTAATGATGCTCGGCGGTTCGGGCTTATAACATATATACCTACAAAAGATGTTTCCTCTTCCCTAATTTTTAAACACGTCGGAATTGATCCTTTCGACTCTAAACTAGACGGGCAATATCTTTTTTCTAAAATAGCGCGCAAACAAATTCCAATCAAAGTTGCTTTATTAGATCAATCCATCATTTGCGGAATTGGCAACATTTACGTTTCCGAAGCTTTATATTTAGCACGTATATCTCCTCTTAGACTCTGTTGCCATGTATCCGTTGAAGAGTGCTCTATATTAATAGGTGCTATTAGAGATACTTTAAACAAAGCTATTAAAGCTGGGGGTTCGACTCTTCGAGATTATCGCCAACCTGACGGAAGTATGGGATATTTTCAAATGCAACATGCCGTTTACGGCAAAGAAGGACTTTGTTGTCCGGATTGTGTTTGTAATTGCACAAATTCTTGCGGTATAAAACGAATCACTCAAGCTGGACGCTCAACCTATTATTGCGATTATTTACAAAAATAAGGAATCTAATATGAAAAAAGTATTTATTTATGTTTCTTCTTTATCACTTAGTATTTTTTTAAGTTTCAATTCTTTTGCCATGAATTTCGTTTCAGGATTTGAAGACATCCCCCTCATGGAAGGATTAAAACAAATTGAAAGTGATGATGTAGCTTTTGGCAATGAAGAAACACGCTATTTAGAAGCTCAACTTGTTGCGGTCAGAAAAAGGACTTTTCAAAGTATTAAAGATTTCTATATTAAGACTCTGCCACAATTAGGCTGGACACTTAAAGAATCTTCCGCATCTTTCTTACGTTTTTATCGTGAAACAGATATTCTTGAGATCAACAGAATCTCTGAAAAGCCTTTAAAAATCAGTATCAGCTTGAAAAACAGAAACTAAATTTCACTTTTTTGAAAAAATTTGTTGACTATCGCTGATTATAGAGTATAAGTGTGTCAGAATTTTATTTGTGTTTAACTTAAATTTTGACAGGATAAATAATATGGTCAATCATAAGTCGGCAAAAACAAGAATAAACAGAAACAATAAAAGAAGTATCATTAACGGTGCTCGTAGAAGCAGAGTTAGAACTTTTGTAAAAAAAGTAATTGCTGCTGTTTTAGCTGGTGACAAGGAAGCGGCCGCAGCTGCTTTAAAAGTCGCAGAAAGCGAAATGATGAGAGCTGCTCAAAAAGGTGTATTCCATAAGAATAAAGCTTCTAGAACAATTTCTCGTTTATCTCAAAAAGTTAAAGCTTTGTAAGTTTTTCTTGTTTTTTTATAGTAGCGCAAACATCTCTTGTTTTAAAAAGATGTTTGCGTTTTTTTGTTGTTTTTCATACATTTAATTCGAATCTCTTGCAGAATCTTTGTCAAGCAGTTTTATTTAAAAATTCTTAAAATATTTTGTTGTCTTTTATTTTTTTATTTTATAAGGTTTCCCCATGTTATGAGATGAGAGGCTGACAGAGTTGTACTTTATAATTGAAGTGTGGATGGCTTTGTTTTATAACCAACAGACTTTGTAATAAATAAAATTCTATATTTTCTCTGATGATAGCACTTTATATTATTTTATTGAGTATATCGAGATATAGATACATTTTGATTTCACAGAATTGTATTTTTGTTTTTTGAGAAAACTTTTTACTCATAAAATAATTGGTGATGCAATACTATATTGCTGAAGTGAATTACTTGTTAATTTGCTATATATGTTTTTAAACTTTTTAAAGGTATCTTTATTTTTGTGACTATTATGTAACGTGGTATTCTTGTTTTTAGAATGTAAAATTTCTTTTATTTGTTTTAGGACTTTAAATGATTTTTTTTACATCTCATTTAAATTAGAAATATTAGTTATATATTTCGGTTTCACACCGAGTTTAATAAACAACAAACAACTATGTATTTATGTGTAAATATCTAACTGTGGGAGATGGATATGGCAGAAGAAGCATTTGTAAGTGATGGGCGTCCTATTGATTTACAATGGGGACAAATTTGTAACCAATTGAAAATGGAATTTGGAGAGACAGCTTTTGACAGTTGGTTAAAACCGCTTACAGTCGGTGACTTTAAAGATGGAGTTATGAATATATGCGCACCGACCGCTTTTATGAAAAATTGGGTTGTAACTCATTATTCTGATAGAATTAATAAAATTTGGGAACAGCAAAACCCTGATATTAAAAGAATCAATTTTGTTGTTCAGACAGGTTTTAGTGATAGACGCAGTGTCGATACTTCGCTTTTGAAAAAAATTTCGTCTTCTCCAACACCTCAGAACATTTACGGTTGCAATATCAATAGTAGTTCTTTTGGATTGGTAGCTGGCGCCAGTTTAGCTAACGACACATCCAATAATAACAACAATGTTACCAATGGTACTCCATTGAATCCTAACTACACATTTGAAAACTTTGTTGTTGGAAAAACAAATGAATTTGCGTATGCAGCAGCTCGCAAAGTTGCCGAATCAAAAAATGTATCTTTTAATCCTTTGTTTTTATACTCCAGCGTCGGCCTTGGAAAAACTCACTTGATGCACTCAATTATTTGGCACATCAAGAAAAACGATCCAACACGTAATGTCATTTATTTGACTGCAGAACAATTTGTTTATAAATTTGTTAAAGCTTTGCGTTACAAAGATACAGCAGCATTTAAAGAACAATTCCGCTCTGTAGACGTGTTAATGGTTGACGACTTCCAGTTTATGGGAAATAAAGGTACCACTCAAGAAGAATTCTTCCATACTTTTAGCTCACTGGTCGAAGAAGGAAAACAAGTCATTATTTCTGCCGATAAATCTCCAACAGATTTGGATGGCATTGAAGAACGTTTGAAATCTCGTTTAGTTGGAGGGTTGGTTGTGGATATTATGCCAACAAACTTTGATTTAAGAATGGGAATTCTTCAAAAGAAGGCAGAGCTCATGGGAATCGAACTCCCCCAGAAAGTTGCTGAATTTTTAGCTCAAAAAATAACTTCTAATGTTCGAGAGCTTGAAGGTTCATTAAAAAGAGTTGCCGCACACTCTCAACTTTTGTCTGGAAAAGAAATCACTTTAGACATGACACAAGATGTTCTAAAAGATATGCTGCGTTCTATTGACAGAAAAACAACTATCGATGAAATTCAAAAGAAAGTTGCTGAACATTTTAATATTTCCGTTAAAGAGCTTCAGTCTTCTCGCAGAGCGAGAACAGTAGCCAGACCGAGACAAATTGCAATGTATTTAGCAAAACAATTAACTTCTCGTTCTTTACCAGAAATTGGTCGTAAGTTTGATAGAGACCATACAACTGTCATGCATGCCGTTAGAAAAGTTGAAGAGTTGATTATCGAAGATCAATCTTTGGCTGAAAATATTGAAATTTTGAGAAGAACTCTCGAAAACTAAAATTCAATAAAAAAAATTGTTGAAGACTTATTTTTTGACTTCTGATTTTACTGATTTGTGATACAGTAGAGAAAGATAAAAATAAGTCTTTTTTTAGGATAAAGATAATGAAATTTACAATTGAACGTGCACATCTATTAAAGACTCTCAGCCATGTTCAGAGCATTGTTGAGAAAAGAAATACTATTCCGGTTTTATCCAATGTTAGAATCGAGGCAAAAGACTCTTGCATCAATTTTAAAGCAACGGATATGGATATTGAAATAACAGAAATTGTTGAAGCTCAGGTTATTGAACCTGGCGCAACGACAGCTCCTGCTCATATGCTTTATGATATTGTAAGAAAACTTTCTGATGGTTCTGATGTTGAAATTGCTTATCCAGATGAAAAAAATGCTTTAAGCATTTCATCGGGACGTTCTAAGTTTTCTTTATCTACTATTGGAGTTGAGGATTTTCCAATTATTTCGGGTGATGATTTACCTGTTAATTTTGAGATTAGCAGAGATGAACTTAAGACACTTATTGACCGCACTCAGTTTTCTGCTTCTGTTGAAGAAGCGCGTTATTACTTAAATGGTCTTTATGTTCATGCAAAAAATGAAGGAGACACTAAGGTTTTAAGAGTTGTTGCGACAGATGGTCACAGATTAGCCTGTGCCGAATCCCCTCTTCCTGAAGGTGCTGAGAAATTAGAAGGCGTTATTATTCCAAGAAAGTCAGTTCTTGAAATCAGAAAATTACTTGATGACGCTTCTACTGAAACAGTTTCAATGGCTTTATCGGAATACAAGATTCGCATATCTTTTGAAGATATAACCTTAACATCTAAATTAATAGATGGAACTTTCCCTGATTATGAAAGAGTCATTCCTACAGATAATGATAAAATTTTGGAAGTGAAAGTTAAAGAGTTAGCTTCTGCGGTTGATCGTGTTTCAGTTGTTACAGAAAGAAGTCGCGGTATTCGTATGATTACTGATACGAATCGAGTTACAATTGCCGCCTCTAACGCAGAACTTGGTAATGCCACAGAAGAATTAGAAGCTAAATACGATAAAGATCCGATTGATACTGGTTATAATTTCCGCTATTTACTAGATATCTTAGCTCAAATTAAGGGTGAAGAAGTTCGTTTTAGTTTATCTGGTAACGCAGCCGCAACTGTTATCAATGACACTTCTGATAATAGCGCTATCTATGTTTTAATGCCAATGAGAATCTAAGTGAGCGCTATAGTTTCTTGCAATTTGATGAATAACAATACTGAGGTTAGGTCCGCTGTAAGGCGCCTGACCTTAGTTAATTTTCGGAACTATAAATATCTTCGCCTAAATCTTAACATGCCGTTTATTGTCCTCGGTGGTGAAAATGGAACTGGTAAAACAAATGTGTTAGAAGCCCTGTCCTTTCTATCTCAAGGGAGAGGACTTCGTAGTGCTAAACTATCTGAAGTTAAAACTTTTGATTTTTTGGCTCAACAGCAGCCTTCTCCTGTTTTTATTAATAATAGCGGCTGGGCCGTTTCTGCTCAAGTTGAAAGATTTGGTGAAGAATTTAATATCGGTACGGCTGTTGAAAGTTTTGTTAAAGAAGTCGAATATAACGAAACAAAAGAAGTTGAGAGAAGAATTGTTCAAGTTAATAATCAGAAGCTTTCTTCTCAGAACGAATTAGGAAACTATCTTTCTGTTATTTGGGTTACTCCTCAGATGGATAGACTATTTCAAGGAGGTTCACAACTACGTCGTAGTTTTCTTGATAGGATTGTTTATACTTTTGATGTAGAGCATGCTAGAAGAATTTCATCTTACGATAATCTCTATAAACAATGGCTTCAAATTCTTAAGAGTGGCAATATTAATACCTCGTGGCTCAATGTTTTGGAAGAACAAATGTCTGCTATCGGTGTAGCCATAGCTGCTGCAAGAAAAGAACAAATTCAGAAATTAAATACTTTTATTGAACAAAATCCAGATGATATTTTTCCAGATGCACTCCTCTCTTTAGATGGGACCATTGAAAAAATGCTTGATAATAAACCAGCCATTTATGTTGAAGATTTTTATAGAGAATCCTTATTTAATCAAAGACGCAGTATTCTTTTTAACGATACCAACAGTAACTTAAGTAAAACAGATTTATGTGTTCTTTATAAAAAGAAAAATGTTCCTGCATCTTTATGTTCTACAGGCGAACAGAAGGCTTTACTTCTGAGTATCATTTTAGCTCACTCCAGGTCTTTATTATACACAAAATCTATTCCTTCTATTTTATTATTGGATGAAGTGGCTGCTCATTTAGATGATATTAAAAAAAATGCCTTCTTAAACAAAATAAAACATATGCGACTGCAAGCTTGGCTTACAACGACTGATTTATCAGAATTTGCATCATTCAATAATATCTCGCAATTTTTTGAGGTAAAAAACAACACTCTCCGAGAGGTAACTTTATCATTTTAAATTACATTTTGAATTATATTTAAATCTCAATTTTCTTAATCAGCATATTAAAAAATTTAGATTTAAGATTTTTTCTTGATTCTTTGACGACCAATTATCGCATTTATATAATCAAATTTTGCAAAAGACTTGTATGCATAATCCAGCCCTTTGTTGTCATAACCATAAAAAACCTTATTAGCTAGACCTTTTATGGCATCATCAATTTTTTTAAATGCTTCATTATAATCTTTACTAAAATTATTTTTCGTTTTCTTTTGAACTAAATCATGATAAGCAGCTATAACTTTTGCTGTTTCATCTGCTGAATTGGCATATCCTTTTTTCTCAAATTCACGCATAATTTGAGCTGTTGTCTGGTAAAAACACTTGTTTGTCAAAATACTTTTTTGTGTTTCATTTTTGCTATCTATTATCATGGCGAAAACGTAACCCCCATAGTACATAAGTTTTATACCATATAGATTTTATTTTTTCAAGTAATTTGTTGCCTCTTTGTTTCTTTTAGAGTATTATCTATTTGTTAAAAAAATATTGACTTCTTTTTCTTTTATATTATAAACATCCTCGTAGAACCGAGAAGTAATTATATTTACTTTTAAATAATTAATAAATTAACCGGAGATTTTAACATGAAACGTACATATCAGCCAAGTAAATTGGTAAGAGCTCGTCGCCATGGTTTTCGTACTCGTATGGCTACAGCTAGTGGTCGGAAAGTTTTAGCTGCTCGTCGTGCTAGAGGTCGTAAAAAACTTTCAGCTTAGTCTTTTGATGATGACTAAAATAATTGTTTTCAAAAAAAGAAAAGATTTTTTAAGAGTCGCTCAGGCATTTTATGTTGCTACTCATAACATGGTGCTTCAGGCGGCTCCTAGTTTATCTAAAATGGATAATTTGTTTGTTGGTTATACAGCTACTAAAAAAATTGGCAATGCTGTTTGTAGAAATCGCAGTAAACGGCGTTTGAGAGCTGTTGTTCGAGAAGTCTTAAAAACGTATGCTATACCCCATGTTGATTATGTCTTTATTGCTAGAAACTCTACGGCATCTTGTGAGTATTCCGAATTAAAAAAGGATACTATTTATGCTCTTAAGCGAATTAATAAAAATTTTTTAGATCATACTGAAGATGTTGTAATAGATTGACTAGGCGAATAACATGTTTAATTTTTTCTTTTTTCCTCGCATTTTCTTTCAAAAAATGGCTCTTTTTATACTTAAGTTTTATAAAAATGCTATTTCTCCGTTTTTGCCACATGCTTGTCGTTTTACCCCTTCTTGTTCTGAATACATGATGCAAGCTATTAGTATTCATGGTCTATTGAAAGGTGGATATTTAGGGATAAAACGCCTTTTGAAATGTCATCCGTGGGGGGGGTGTGGTTATGATCCAGTACCACCTAAGAAAAACTTAAACAAAGATAATGATTAACTTTTTACTTAGACTTTACAAACTTACTTTTTCATATTAAAAGGTTAGGAAATATTTAATTAGAGGAAAGATATTACAAATGAAAGAAGATTTAAGATCTCTATCTTTGGCGATTTTATTGTCATTTATTGCTATATACTCAGTCAATTATTTTTTCGGAATTAACAAAAGTAGTTCAGTTCAAAAACAAGTTTCCGAAATTGAACAAATTACAAACAAATTAGATCAAGTTGCCTATAAAAATTCAGATAAGAATCAATCTAAAACGGCTCAAGATGTCCTTGCTGAAGATAAACGTATTCATTTTAATAATGGAGCTGTTCAAGGAAGTATTCGTTTAAAAGGGGCTCGTTTTGATGATTTATATTTAACAAAGTATAATGTTTCTCTAGAAGACAACGGTTCTAAAGTTGAATTACTACAACCTGCAAATACAGATAATCAATATTTTGCAGACTTAGGTTGGTTATCTTTAGATAAATCCTTAAAATTACCAACAGCTGATACTGTTTGGAATACTTCTGATACAGAGTTAACATCTGATGGTACTATTACTCTAACTTGGAATAATGAAATGGGACTTGAATTTGTCCGTAAAATTTCTATTGATAAAAATTATTTATTTACCATTAGTGATACTATTTTTAATAATTCTAATCAAGAAGTTGATCTATTCCCTTATGCTCTTATTAGTCGTAATATTAAAAATTTTGTGCAAGCTCGGTCCGTTGTTCATGAAGGCATGAGTGGAGTTATTGATAATACATTGCACGAATTTAAATATGCTGACTTAGGAACAAATGACAGCGAAAAATTTGATACAGAAGGTGGCTGGATTGGATTTTCGGATCGCTATTGGTTCTCTGCTCTTGTTCTTAATGATAAAGATGTTGCTTCTGTATCTTTTAAAAATAATGGTAATTCTAATTATCAAATAGATTATTTAGGTTCAAGATTGATTATTCCTTCTCATGAGTCTATCTCTTATTCTTATCGATTTTTCTCAGGTGCTAAAGAGGTTAAATTGCTTGATACCTATACTAAGGAAAATAATATTCCTAAATTTGACTTAGCTGTTGATTTTGGGTGGTATTATTTTTTGACTAAGCCTTTTTTCTATATTCTTGATTTTCTTTATGGTTTTCTTGGAAATATGGGATGGGCTATTTTGTTATTTGCTGCACTTTTACGCTTATGTATGTTCCCTATTGCTAATAAGTCTTATACAAATATGGCAAAAATGAAAGCGTTACAACCGAAGATTAATGATATTCGTGCAAAATATGGAGATAACCAAATGCTTATTCAACAAGCGACCATGGAACTTTATAAACGTGAAAAAATTAATCCGGCTGCTGGTTGTTTGCCGTTATTTATACAAATCCCAGTTTTCTTTTCTCTTTATAAGGTTTTAAATATCTCTATTGAAATCAGACATGCGCCTTTTATTGGTTGGATTAAAGATTTGTCTGCTCCAGACCCTTTAACACTCTCTCAAATTCTAAATATTTATGTTCCAGGATTTATTGATATTGGTTTATGGCCAATTTTTATGGGATTTACTATGTGGATGCAGCAGAAGCTCAATCCGACGCCTGTCAACAAAGATCAAGCAAGAATGTTTGCTTTGATGCCTGTATTCTTTACATTTATGCTTGGACACTTTGCTTCAGGTTTGGTGATTTACTGGACTCTTAGCAATATTCTTTCTATTATTCAGCAAAAAGTTATCATGCATCAAAACGGAGTTGATTAATGAATGAAATAAACGCTCAGAATATTGAAGATTTTTCTCTCGGTCGCGATTTCTTTAATAAAAAATGCACCTTTATGTTAAGTGTTGCGAATCTTAAGCAACTTCCTGATAGTGATCGTTCGGAGGTTGCTTTTGCTGGGCGTTCCAATGTAGGTAAATCTAGCTTAATCAATGCACTATTTGGGCAAAAAAAATTAGCTAAAACATCTTCTACTCCAGGACGTACACAGCAATTAAATTATTTTAATCTGGATGATAGGTTGTATTTGGTGGATTTACCTGGATACGGTTTTGCAAAAGCTCCAAAAGATATTGTTCATAATTGGCAGCAACTAATTAATTCATATTTGGTAGGCAGACCTAATCTCAGGCGTGTTTTCTTGCTTATTGATTCTAGACACGGTATCAAAAAAATCGATTCCGATATTATGAATATGCTTGATAAAGCAGCGGTTACTTATCAAATTGTATTGACAAAGATTGATAAAATCAGCACTGCTGCACTTGATCAAATTATGAATGAAACACAGCAACAACTTAAAGAACACACGGCTGCCCATATATCTATTTTAAAAACCAGTTCGGAGAAAAACCTTTTTTTAGATGAACTTAAAAATGAAATAGCAGAGCTTGCGACTTTCTAGTAATTTAGGTTATTTCTGTTATACCACGAATGTTTCCATCTCTTACTATTTGTACCACATGGAGTTTACGGCGCATTTCTTCTATTGTTTTCTCAACGTCGATATTTGGTTGAGTTCTCATTATACGCTTTACAAAAGCTTCATATGCTGCTGTTGAACTTTCTGCATGGATTGTTGCTAAGCAGTTATCATGTCCAGACCCCATCAGCTCCCATATTGCGCCAGCATTACTTGTTGAAATTTCTCCGCCGATAATTGCATCTGGAGTAAAACGCACAATCAAGTCAATTACTTTTGAATAATCCATCGTATTTGTTTGTTCTGTACGAGATAGTACAATGTGTACTCTATTGGGTTGTGGTACATTTAGTTCTCGTGTATCTTCTACTGTTATCACACGTTTATGAATATCTAGCAGTTTTAATAAATTATTTAATAATGTTGTTTTACCCGTACCGGTACCGCCACTCACTAATATGTGATCTCCTCTTCGCAGCGCTAGTAGTAATCTTTCATAAGCATCTGCTGGGTCTTTTATGTTTTTTAGAGGATTTATTTCTTTTAATTTTTTCCCCTGCTCTAAACCATAGTCTCCAAAACCGAAAGCAACATCATCTGTATGCAAACGGATTGTTATAGCAATTCCCCCTGTGGCGGCATCATCTAAATCATATTCAATATTTTTTCCAGCAATCCCTGTAAAACGATGCCCTCCAGGAATTCTGGCATAAACTACAGGTGATCCATTTATTGGATCAAATTCCTGATCATTTAAATTTGCAATAATATGTAGCAAATTTGTTAAATATTCTCTAGTTAATTTAGGGTCCTTGTAATTCACCCATGGGAAAGCTCTTTTTCCACGTAAGCGTAGCCATATATCACCTGGATGATTTATTGCAACCTCTTCTATATTTTCTTGTTCATACCAGTATGATAAAGGTCTTAATACTGAGCATAAAACTTCATCCTCTAGTTTTCCCATTTATATACTCCCTTTTTAATCCTTTTACTTTAGCAAATTTTCAATATTTCGTCAATACTTTGCATAAACTAGAATAGTTCAATATCTCCAGAAATATCTTCTTCTTCATCTGGCATTTCAGTTAGGGTTCCATCTGCTGCTGGAGGAGGAATAGCTCCTATATTTTTTCTAGGTTGTGACTGATTATTTTGGTTGTTGTTCTCTTCAATTAATGGAGTTCCACCACTATTGTTTGAGTTATTGTTTTGTGATTGATTACCTAGAATAACTTTTTGACTACTTTGATTATTATTTCTATCTCCGGAAGATGTTGTTCCTCCTTGGCCTTCATAATAAACTTCATTTACTAATTGTCCATCTGCGCTGTTTGGTATTCCGCTTATTATTCCTTTTTCAATGTCTTTTGTTGTTCTTAGCCATAAATCGCGCATAGGATAAATTATTACTCTTGTCCCTGCTGGAACATATGTTACAGGTTCTATTTGAGATTTGCTATCAATAATTTCTTGTAAAATCTGATCCATTTTCTCCATAAATTGCTGACGCGCATCTGATGCTGCTTGTTGCTTAGAATTTTCTACTTCCCCAGTACTATCTTCATCGGCAGCCATCATATATGTTATTGCAGAGGTTACCATTGTACCAACTATAGGTAATGTATACTTTTTAACTAATTGCTCATCAACATAACCTAGAGCGCCACCGCCTCGTCCTTGTGCATCACCTGTTTGTGTTCTACTTGGTGACAGTAAAAAGGCTATTCCGTCAGGACGAATAATTCTCTCCCATGATATTTCTAATTTAATTCCACCGCTTGTATTATCAAACCTTGCATCGGCTTCTGTTGTTTGCAAACCGCCTATGATTCTGCTTCCTGCTGGAATTATAACATTTCGTCCTGAATCTCCGTAAATATTTCTCTCTACAATCGCCGTTACTGGGGCTGAACCTAAGGATATTAACGAGCGTGCGAGAACTGCTGGAATTGGTTTGTCTCCTGTAATCATATTATCCATATTTACTCTTAATGTCGAGACAGAACGATTTATCCCCCAGTCATCTTGCCAACCGGTATATGAAGCAGCATCGTATCCTGGATTTATTTTAGCAGCAACCATCGTTCTTCTTCTTTCATCTTGAAGTTGGGATAATATTGCAGCCCTTCTTGGATTGTATCTTCCTCCTGGACCAACGCCTCCTCCAGGACCAACGTTTGTAATTTCATTGCCACTACTATATGGATTTATAGTTGCTCCTGATGCTATTTGTTTCCACCAATTAGCATTTATTCCTTTACTATTTTTAGCTTCTTGTTGTTTTTCAAAGTTACCAACTTTGTTTCCTTCTTTATCATATATTTCACCATTTTCATTTGCGCTTCCTATAACAGTTCCCGCATCATCTATAACTTTATTATTGCTATAGACATCGCCAATATATCTTCCGCCTGGAGTTACAGCTATTCCAACAATTTGGTAATCTTCTTTGGTTGCTTGCGCTTCTTGCTCTTCAGGACTTAAATTTGCTTCTTCTGGCTCTTTGTTAGGTTTATTTTTTTCATTTTCAGGTTCTGATTTATTTTCTTTTTCATCTTTAGTTTTTTCTGTTTCATTTGTTTCAGGAGTTTTTTCTACACTGATTATTTCTTTAGGTTCTATGGGACGATGATAATATTGCAATTTCCATGCTTGTCCAAGTATCTCTCCTGTTGGCGATATAACTTTTCCCTCTTCATTTATTTTCCCTATTTCAATATTTTTTGTATTGACTACGCTCCCATCCAAATTGAGATAACCAATTATCTGATTATTGTTATCTCTTATTTCATAATCTCTTAATCCTCTTCCTATTAAATTTTGTTTTTTATCTAATGCAAAACCTTGATATATTGAACCTTTTATTTCTCCCATTATACTATATACTCGACCATTTTTTGCAATATATCCTATTGTTTTTCCATCATTATTGTAAATATACAAATCATAAAGAGCATACCCACTCCCTCCTTTTTTAGTTTTTACTTCGCCGGTATATAATACTGTTCCTAGATTTTCTCCTGTATCTGATACAACACTACCATCTGATTTTACTCTTCCCAAATATATGTTGTTTGAATCAAATGCTACTGTATATTGAAATGGAACGCCAATATTCTTTCCTTCTTTTGATAAAACACTTCCATCAATGTCTATTGTAGCGATTTGCACCCCTGAATTATCTATTACATTTCCATAAAAATTTGTATAGCCAAGAATTTTATTATCAAATCCCATGATAGACATATAAGGAATAATCTGTCCTATTATTTCCTTTTGTGCGTTTCGTACTTTTCCATTAATATCAACACATCCTAAATTCTGATTAGAGTAGTTTAGAACATTTCCTGAGGTATTACTAACACCTACTACATCTCCACCTTTTCCATTTATTGGACGAGATTGTGTTACATATCCAATCACTTCCTCTGTTTCATTTATAACTTGTTTATTAGGTAATATCATTCCCAAATATGCATCTTTTGATGTTCGAGCTTCACCATTATCTGATACAACACCTATAGTCTTACATTCTGTAGATATTACTGATCCCATTTCTAAAGTTTTTCCATATAAAGCTCCCATATTGTCTAAAACATAACCATTTGAGCTTATCTTCCCAATTATTTCCCCGCCTTTGATTACTTCTCCAGTTAGACTATTTGTTCCGAGGTAATCACCATTAATACTTACACTTAATAAAGAATTACTTGCTCGTCCAAAATTTTGGGAATAGCGTTCTGATATACCAACAACATTGTTATCTGGCAAAATTTTTGCAAAAATTTTATTTTGTGAATTTACAACTAAATTACCACTGTTTGCAACACCTAGCATTTCTCCTTCAAAATTTGTAATAAACTTGCTTTCAATCATTTTTCCCAATAATTTATTATTTTTATCTAGAAAAATTCCTGCTCCAGTAAATTTAGCTATCTCGTTCAGAGATTGATTTTCTGTTTGTCCATTATTTGAAGTATAAGATAATGTTGTTCCATCTTCTGTATAAATACCTCCTTGTTTAATATTTATACCACTTATATCTCCTTTTTCATCAAAAATATATCCATAGGGCGATATTTTATACACGAGACCATTTGCTCTTAAATTTGTTCCTATTCCATTTATTCCTAAAAATTCATTATTGTTATTAAAACATAGATTATCACCTAAAGTTTTTCCTATTACTCTACCATTGTTGTCAATAGCCTCACCTTGTCGTATTGTTCCTAGATCTACCCCTTCTAAAGATACTACTTTTCCTCCGACTGCTGCATTTGCTCGCAATTTTCCTAAGTAATCATATACAGGTCCTTCTGGATTTACTATGCCTATGACCTCCCCCTTTTCATCAATCACTTTTCCAGAAGCTCCAATTGTTCCAATTACATTACGTTTATTTAAAACTTTCCCTTCTGCTGTAACTCTTCCTAAATATTTTCCATCTAGCGTATTTATTGTTGCTGCCATATTTACAGTAAAACCTATCGTATTTCCTTCTTTATTTATTACTCTATTGCCGTTTACTGCATGAGCAACAACTGTTCCTTTATTTACGACTTCCCCATTATAACTGACGACACCTATATATTGACCATTATTATTAAAGGCATAACCATTATTAACTATATGACCAATTGCTTGTCCATCTTTGTTATAAACGAACCCATTTGCATGGATGTTTCCTATAATATTCTTTTTTGCATCCATTACTTTTCCGTCTGGTGCTATACTTCCTAAATATTTTCCAGCCGTTGATATCACTATTTTTGATGTAATTAATTTTCCTATTAAATTAATTTTATTTTCTGTTCCTGTATAAGAATATACATAACCACTTGCTGTTACATAACCTGTATTTTCTCCAGATAGATTATAAAATTTTCCATCTCCAGATACTCTTCCAACTACTTGTCCATCATCATTGTATACTAAATTTGGAGATATTGAGGCTCCTAAAATATCGTAATTATCATTTACAATTAAACCATTGGGAAGAACTTTTCCTATTAACCTATCATTTATTGATGTAACTGAGCCATCATTATTAATTTTGCCAAGTATACTATTATTATATGATATTGCAATTCCCTGTGGAACCACTCCTCCTATTAAATTATTTTCATTATCATAGGCAAACCCATCTGCTGTTATATACCCAACTAATTCATTATCACTATTTATTACAGAACCATCAGGTATTACTTTCCCTATTAAATCTCCATTAAAATTAAGTGCACTAATATCTGCTGCCATTGTCTTCATACTTATAACAATACAGAAAAATGTTAGTCCTAATATTTTACTTAACTTTATTGTGAATTTATGCAAATTAGTTCCTCCGGTTTTGCGCAACTTCATCTAATATATATCCGGAAACTTGGCCTCGTATATTTATGTACGCACCATTGCTTTTTAAATATCCGATCTGCCCATTTGTTAGACTGTATATTACTCCGCTTGGAGATAGTCTACCCAAAAACTTTCCGTCATTGCTTAATATATTAGCACCTATTTTATAACTGTGTCCCAATATTTTTCCATTGTTATCTACAACTAAATTTGATGATATAATTCTTCCAATAACCATTCCTTCTTTATTTAAAACCTTACCTTCTGTATTTACGATACCTACAACTTGGTCTTCCTCGTTAATCACAATATCGTCATCTATGATTTCCCCTATTAAATATCCTTTTTTATCAATAGCTTGTCCTGAATTTAAGATTTTACCTATTTTAGTATTTTCTGTGGATATTATGTTCCCATCTGCCGCAACTTGACCTATTATTTTTCCAGAATAATTAAGAACAACACCTCTTTTTATTACATTATAATTTTTATTTGATATTCCTCCTGGAAGAATTGTCGCTATTATTTTATCTTCTTCATCAATAATATCGCCTAAGGTATTCAGGTATCCGCGTATTTTTCCTTGCATATCTATTATGAAGTCTTCTTTTATTACCTCTCCTATTATTTGTTTATTTTCATCTAGAATATGACCTTCTGATCCAACATTACCACTTATATTTCCATCTACATCTATAACTTTACCACTTTTGCTAACGTATCCTAAATATGCTCCATCGTATCCAATACCTACTCCTGTTTTAACTAAGCCTCCTTTATATTCTCCTTGTTCATCAAACATTCTTCCTTTACCATCTATATGTCCCAATTCTGTACCAAGAACATCTATTACTTTCCCCGAATCATTTACTATTCCTATATAATTTCCGTTAAAATCAACTACAGTGCCTTTGCTTATTATTTTCCCGGCTTTTTTCGAATAGAAAGAACTTCCATCATATACAAATTTATCTATAGCTATTCCTCTTTGATTATAGATATATCCGTCTGCAAAGAGATGACCAATTGTATTTCCATTTGCATCTACTACAACATTTTTTTCTGGTAATAGCACTCCTTGTACTTCTAATTTTGGATTTACTAAATATTTAGTAAATAATATCTTTGTATTAGGAATTATATCTTTGCTTTCATATTTAAAAATTGATAAATTATTTATAAAATCACCATTTATGCCAAACGCCTGTGTTTTATCCATAACTTGTCCAATAATAAAGCCATCTTTATTTAATATCTCGCCATCAAAATTTGCACAGCCAACCGCTTGGGAGCCATTTTTCACTGTACCATCCTGATTGATAGGGCCCATCATTTCTCCACTATAATACAAAGCATAACTAGGTTCAAAAACTTTTCCTATTAATTTTCCATCTTGATTTAAAACTCCCCCGTCTGGATTTACACATCCAACATATCCCCCTTCATTGTTTCGAACAAAACCATCATATCCGGCATTGCCTATAATATTACATTTTTCATCTCTGACTGCTCCTACCTTTGCTATGTCGCCTACGTAATTTCCTTCTTTATCAATTATAGAGCGATCAAATAACATTCGGTATTCGGTTTCTTTTCCATCTTTTTTTACTTTTGCATCTCTATCTACATAACCTAAATGTCTGCATCCCCATCCTACAGCCATTCCTCCAATGACTGTTTTTCCAATTATTTTATCCCCTTCTTTTGATTTTATTAATGAATTTGGTAGTATCTGCCCAATTACTTCCTCTTTACTATTAATCACTTCACCTTTATTGTTGATTATTCCTAAACTGTATCCCATGGGGGAAATTGCTATCATATCTTTTTTTACAACAATTCCTATTCTTACCCCTCGTGAACTAATTACATTACCATTTTCATCTATATATCCAATTACTATTCCCCTTCCGTCATAAACTTTTCCATCCTCGTCTATATAGCCTATAACGTTACCATTTTCGTCTATAGCCAGATTTGAGTAATCTCCTACCTGACCGACAATCTTACCATTTTCATCTATTGTAAAATCAACGTTTCCACCGACTCTGCCAATGATATTTCCTTTTTCATCTTTTATACTACCATCTTCTTGAACTGTCCCTATTATATTGCCATTTAAATCCCTTGCTATTCCATTTTCATCTATATATCCAATAACATTTCCTGCTTCATCTAGTATAGATTTTCGAGAAACTATTTTTAGGTTTCCATCTCCCTTTTCAGCTAATCTTCCAATATTTTCTCCGTTTACACCGTAAACATTTCCATCTTCGCCCACAACACCGATAACTTTACCATCTTTTCCTATAACTCTTCCTTGGTCATCAACGTAACCTATAATATTACCATTTTCGTCTAGTACTACTTTTGCAAGTTCACCTGCTCTACCTATAATATTTCCGTTTATATCATTTATACTACCATCTTCACCTAAATATCCAAGCAGATTTCCTTCAAAATCACGCACTGTTCCATCTTCGTCTATATAACCGATAACATTCCCATTATTATCATATGCAAGTCGGCGATTTATATCAGCTTTGCCCAGAACTTCATCCGTTACACCAATGATATTTCCATCTTCATCAACAAAGCCTATCAGTTTACCATTTTCTCCATATACTTTTCCATCATCACCAACATAGCCAATTACATTACCATTTTCATCTACAGCTAAAGTTTTTGTCTCACCTACCTTACCTATTTCTCGGCCATATGCGTCTATTATTCTTCCATCTTTGGTTGCTTTTCCTATTAAATTACCTTTAAAATCATATACATTTCCATCTTTATCAACGTATCCCATAACCTTTCCATTTTTGTCATAGGCCAAAGCTCCCTTTTTATCGACTTGTCCGATAATTTCTCCAGTATTTTTTAAAATGTTTCCATTTTCATCAACATAACCTAGAATATTTCCTTTGAAATCTTTAACTGTGCCGTCTTTGTCTACAAAACCTATAACCTTTCCATCTTTGTCATAAGCTAAATTTTTTGCACTGCCTACTTTTCCAATAATATTTCCATTTTTGTCTACTACATTTCCTTTTTCATCTATTTTGCCAACAATATTGCCTTTCTCATCAATGACATTACCATTTTCATCAACATAACCTAGAATATTTCCGTCTTTATCATATGCAAGTCTTACACTTTTGCATGCGGTGCATATTACTTCGCCTGCGGCTTTTACTTCCTTATTTGTTGTTACATAGCCTATTAGTTTATTATCTTTGTTAAATGCAAAATTATTTTCTTTCATATAGCCAATAATATTATTTCCGCTGTCTTTTATTGTTTTATTGTCTGCATCTAATTTTCCTATTATATTTTCTTTTGTTCTTAAAACATCACCTTTGATATCAACAATTCCTATTATTTCATCATCATTACCTCTTACATAATTTTGTGCATCTATATATCCAATAACATTACCTTCTGCTATTTGAGCAACGTTTAAGACTTCTCCTTTTAAACCTAGTAGCAGTCCTTTGTTATCAACTACATCTTCTCCTTTATTTGTTCCTATTATTTTATTCTTAAAATCTTTTACTACGTTATTTTTATCTAAATAACCAATAATCTTTCCTTTTTTATTTTTTATAATTCTTTTTCTTACACAGGTTCTCCCTATTACTGTATTTCCTGCCTTTATTACATTTCCATTTTTATCAAGAAAACCTACTAAATTTCCATTTTCGTCAACAACTCTTCCGTTTTCATTCACGTACCCAATGATATTGCCATTTTTATCCGTAGCAACTTGTTTATATTCTCCAGCTTTACCAATTACACGACCTTTTTTATCCAGAATACTACCATCCTCAGCCATTCTTCCTATTAGATTACCTTTAAAATCTTTTACCGTTCCATCTGGAGTGATATATCCAATAACTTTGCCATTCTTGTCATAAGCTAACCTTTTGAAGTTTCCGGCAACTCCAAGCTTCTCTCCACTTGATGCAATTATATTACCATTTTTATCGACAATTCCAATGATTTTACCATCACAATTTATTACTCTCTTTTGGGCATCAATGTAACCTATAAATATACCCTGATTATTAAACGCTAATTCTTTTATTCCGCCTGCTTTTCCTATTATTTTTCCATTTTTATCTACTATATTTCCAGAGGCATCCTTCTTACCAAGAACGCTTCCTCCGCAGCCTTTAGCCGTACCGTCTGTATCAACATAACCTATAAATTTTCCATTTTTATCATACACTATTTCTCTTGATGTTCCGGCTTTTCCTATTATTTTTCCATTTGTACCTATTACGTTACCTTTTTCGTCTACATATCCAACAAGAGCTCCATTTTTCCCTATTACGCGCCCTTTGTCATCAACAACACCTATTACATTGCCTTTTTTATCAAAAGCTACTGTTGCATAATTTCCAGCTTTTCCTATTATCTTTCCATTTTTATCTACTATATTTCCATTTTTATCTACTTTTCCGATAATATTACCGGCAAAGTCTATCACATTTCCATCATCATCGATATAACCTATCGGTTTACCATCTTTTCCTAGAGCTATTCTTTTTTTATTACCACTTGTATCTGCCTGATTTATACCTATAATGTTTCCATTTTTATCTACATTACCGATATGTTTACCATTATGATCAAAAACTCGGCCTTGTTCATCAACGTATCCTATAACTTTTCCATCTTTGTCTAGCGCTAGTTTGGCATAATTTCCAGCTCTTCCTATTATATTTCCATTTTTATCTACTATATTTCCGTTTTTATCTACTTTTCCGATAATATTGCCCTTAAAATCTTTTACTGTTCCATCTTTATCAACATAACCGATAATGTTCCCATCTTTATCATAGGCTAATCTTCGGCTTGCTCCCACTTTACCTATTATGTCTGCTTTTTTGTTGTCTTTATCAAATTTTACAACTTTCCCATTTTCATCAATATAACCTATTGCTTTTCCATCTTTGTCATAAACAATTTTACGACTATCTCCATTCGTACCTATTTTTTCTTTTGCAACTTTATAAACATTACCATTTTCATCCACATAACCAACAATATTGCCGTCTTGATCAACAACACTATTGTCTGGCATTACCACACCTAGCACATTACCATTTTCATCAACCACAATGTTTCCTGATGATGTTACTTTACCAATAACATTACCATTTTCATCAACAACTTCTCCCTTTTCATTAAGGCGACCTATAATTTTTTTAGGATCATTAATATCAACTACGGTTCCATCGGGTAGAACTCGTCCGATAATTTTACCATTTTTATCATACACAAATCCTGCTTCTACAGCTTTTCCTATAACCTCACCCTTACTGTTTACAATAGTACCATCGGGAAGAGCCTTTCCAATTACCTCTCCTTGTAAATCTACAACAGTTCCATCGGTTTTTACATAACCGATAATGTTCCCATCTTTGTCATATGCTAATTTCATATTTTGGGCTACACCTATTATATTACCATCAGCATCAACGATAAGACCATCTTCATTTACTTTACCGATAATATTCCCATCTTTGTCATGAACATTACCTGCTTCATCAATGTATCCTATAATTTCACCATTTGGCCCTATCGCAAGACGATGTGCACCTATACCACTCCCTTCTCCTATTACACATCCTTCTCCCGTACCACAATTTTGCTGATTGTCTTCAGGATATACAGCACTTCCTCTTATACTTACTTCTTCCGATTTTGCGCTCGATTTATCTAAACGCGTCTCATACCATATTACTTTGAAATTATTTTGAACATTTCCTGGTAAATGCGGAATCCAAGTTATTAATACGTTACAAGTTTCATCTCCACGTAAATCTCTGTTTCTGCATTTGTCCCTATACTCAAATCCATCTTCTGTTTCTTCGACAAGCTCTACTCTTTCAATATGAATACTTTCACTACCATCGGTTCCTATAGTTAAGACACTTTGATTTTGGGTATCTACTCCTAAAACAAATTTATTCATATTTATTTGTGCTGGCGTAATTTTGATCGGTTTGCTTTTATCTTTATCTGAAGCGGCTTCTGTATCAATAAATATTGGGCCTTCATCTGCATTTATTTCTGGGAGAATATTTTGATTTTCTACAAAATTTGGAACAGCTTCTTCTGGATTGTAAACTTCAGTCTCTGAAGAAATCATCAGTAATCCAATTAGAAAAAAGCAAAATGCGATAATTCCTATTGCGAAAATTATCTTTCGAGTTTTTCTTTCATATTCTTCAAACCGAGTATTCTCGTTCATTGCACTCTGACCACACTACAAAATATACCGTTACGCCCTAATTGACTACAAATATTATCACCTTCTTCTAAGGATTTCACTGGACCGACACGAAGATGAAATACTTCTTTTCCTTGTCCATCTGCTGGAGTATCTACCGAGTAGAATGGTTGATATTTACCTAATGTTGCTGAATAATTTTTTGAGATATCATTCCATAATTTTTCTAAATTATTTACATCTTTATCCGTTCCTAATTCTATTGAAATATTACTTTCATTACTATTTGCAAATGCCTTTCCATCTCTAAACTCTTTAAGCAATGCTTCTGTTTCAGCTGAAACCATTGAATTTTGTTTTTCCAAATTATTCTCTTTGGGTGTAATTAAAACTGGACTAGAGTTATTGTTTGAACTTCCTACTTTAGGTGCGACATTATTTGTTCCCGTATTTTGTTGTATATCTTTTTGATAAATTACAGAAGCATCTGACTTATTATTATATTGAGGAGTTATCAATTCTGCACCATTTGCCTTAGTATCATACTGCCCAGTTACTGTCACCTCATCTGATGTCTGTTCTGCATTTGGAGCTGATACGAGAGGCTTTGCTTTGGGTAATGTATCAAGTAAAGTAACACTATTCGTTTTAGGCGTTTCTTTAATTTGGCTATTAATGATTTCCTTTGATGTAGTTTGAGGCGCAATATTATTTACTGCATTTTTTTTACTACTTATCATATCTTCATAGCTCAAGCTCGAGCTTTTCTCTGTTGAAGAATTATTGGTGCTTTCTGCTGGCCCAAAAAATGAGTTTATACCAAAAAATGAATCTTTTGTACTGTTTGTGCTATTTTTATTCTCGCCGTAAACATCCTCATAATTTTCTGTATTTTCTTCTTCCGGCGTTTTCGAATTCTGGTAGTGTTTTGCCTGCAAATCCCATTCATTCGTTTTGGCATAAACTGTATTTTCTAAGCCATCTGAATCTGTTCTCCTTAATTTTAAACAAACAATCCTTTTACCGCTCCGAAGAACCATATCTCCCATACCTTCAACGATTATCAAACGGTTATTTGGACCTGCGGTTCTAAAACCAACCGGCGTTTCCGATCTTTCTACAATTAAGGTCACTATAGGTCTCTGATTTGCTGTTAAAGCCTTATCTCCTAAATCTATATAAGTAAAAATATTATCTCGCCATACACGTTCCGGGGCTATTATTATATCATCAGGATTTGGTACATATACTTCTATATCAAAACGAAATTGTGTCGGATCTACTGGTATTTTTTCTATCCAATCTTCTTTCTGCAAATCTCTCGTGAATGTTGAATCTGCACTGTTTCCATTTTGACCATAACTACTTGCGTTGATGTGTCCGCCACTATTATTGTTGCCAATTACCGCAGAGCCTGTAGCATTTTGACCTCTTTTGACCACTTCTATATCAATTATTGCATTAGTTATTCTATCTGTATTGACTGTTTCGCTTTGAACATAGAAAACATATTTATTACCTGAGCGGCCAAAAACAATCATATTAGTATCCACCCCCACAAATTGTGAAGAATCCGGATACACCATTAAACTAGATGGACCTTGTATTTCTGCATTAAAAGATTGTCCGTCACCAATGTATACATTTTCTATTACTTCCCAATTAGGAAAATTTATTAAAGTATACATTCCTTCACGAACCCTTACCGGCAAAACCAATTCCGGTGTCCAATAATATTTTGTATATCCTGGACGACTTTGTCCTTCTCCCATATGTTGAAGAGGATCTTTCCAGGCACTTTGCATCATCCCGAGAGACCCTACTCCTCCTAAATAATTTAAATTTGTTGCAGCATAATTCCCTTGGCTTTGATCTGCATTTTGGTCTAAATTATCTTTTGTAACCTGTGCTTGCACGGCAGGAGCAAAAATGCCTGCTGAGATTAATATTACAGATAAAATGCTCACTATCTTCATCATATTAATATCCTACATTCTATTAATTTGTTTTCCGTTCTACCTGCTTATAATCAAGCACTGTGAATCCTAATGGATTTTTTAATCTTTCACCAAATGTTACCTTATTAGATCTATATTGTATTTTTATAGATGCTAACCACACACTTAATCTTGGAGTTTCATATTCCGGCATCATGTCTTCCACTCTAAATTCTACCTGCCACCATGTTTCTCCTCGTTCTCCACCTACTTCTGATACAGACGATATTTTAATATTTCTGGTTATATTATGATTGCGTATTAAATCAATTGCTTTATCTGCAAAATTCTCTCGAAATTGACTATAAACACCTGTTGAAGACATTTCTTGTAATGTACTGCCCACCCCCCAGCGTCGCTCCATTTCATCTATATCATTAACAAATGTATTTCGCAATAAAACATATTCTTTTATAAATATCTCTGTAAGATACTTATATTCATATATTCTTTGCACTGGATGAATCGTATAAATCTGGTCTTTTTTATCTTTAAAACTAAACAGATATGGCTCTATTCGATAAAGCGGTATAATTGTAAATATCACATATGTCAGTATTAAATTACAGCACATACTAACCGCAAAAATTATAGCAAATGCGCGGGCTGTCCACAAATATCTTTTTTCTGTTGAATTTTCAACAACAACATCTGCATTTCCTCTCCTCTGGGGGTGAGGTATTCTTGGACGAACTTTTTCAGTTCTCTGTCCCTCCAGCAACAGTTTTTTCGTATTTTCGGAAGATATTTGCTCAACCATATCTTTTACCTTAGCTTATAGCTTTAAACCAATCCGGTAAAGTCTTGGGCAACTCTACTTCTATACAAGCACACGGCGATAATTTCAATTCATAGATATCTTTACCAATGCCAACCGGCTCCGGCTCGTAGTAACTACCTACTAAATTGCATGCTGCTAATACTAAAACAGCAAGACCGATAACTAATGCTTTATACATGGCTACTCCTCTAAATAATTTTCCATTTATTATTGTTAAAACTTTTATTTTTAAAAGTCTAACGAGAAAATAAATTGGTTCGACTTATCAACAGGCTAAGTCGTTTTTCGTATTATAACTTATTAATGCTTAAAAAATTTTTAACTATTTATCTCACTTTGGAAATAACCATATACAACAAACCCCAATGGATTTAGCAGACGACGATATGCTGTTCTTCTGCTGGGATCAACATAACTGCGAATATTGGCTGTCCAATATCTTTCTTCTATAACAGGTTCCACACTGGCTCGACGACTTAACCTGTCTTTCTTGAAAGTAAAATCATAAGTCTTAAACTCAATTTTCCATGTGTTACTATTTTCACCACCTACTCTTTCAACCGAGAGTATTTCTACTGAACGGCTACTTTCGTTCTCTTGCATTTCTTCTTTTAATTTGGGATAAACTTTTTCAAAATCTTTATACACAGGATATGTTGACAAATATGAAACCAACCCGCCCCATAACCAACGTTTGTTCATCTCACTCTCATCTTTTAAGTAGGTATTTCGAAGTTCTACATACTGTTTCATAAAATTTATCATTATTTTTTCGCGAGACTCCATCCACCGATCCACGCGTTCTCTTTTGACCAAAGACTGAGAATCCGACATATCTACAAATATTTGGGGCTCTATTATTATTTCTGGAGCAAGTTTTAGTATTGATAACGTTGTACATACTCCATATAATAATGATATTGTCGCAAGCAATGCCATTAAGCGACTTATCCATTTATAATAGATTAGTTTCGCTCTTTTTACTTCTATAACATCTTCTGTTATAAATGCAGGCGCTTCTTTAGTCTTCCCCTTATTTGTAATCTGTAATATTTTCTGGTTTATTAAATTTACCATTTTTTATGTTTATTCCTCACTAGTATATTGGTGCATACGGCACAGCTTGGCTTTGGTTATCCATAGATTTTAGACCTTCTTCAGTTGCTTCCATAGAGGTTTCACGATTGACTTCAGCCTCGACCTTAGCTGCTTCTACATCTTCTGGTCTAGAATCAGGTTGAATAAAGGTTACTTCCTCCTCATCTTTTTCGAAGGAGTTTAAGTAGTTTTGAATATTTCGAATACGTTCCGTTACTTTGTCGTGACCTTCCATCGTCTTAACGTTTTCGAACCCTTCATACGTTCCTTCTTCATCTGTATAACCCTGCTCTGCTTTATTTATCGCTTCACCTTTTAATTCGTCAAGTTTACAGAAGATTGTTTCATAATAAGAACCAGAGTTGGATTGTTCACAATTTATCTTATCTTCAAAATATGCGTTATCATTTGAATCCTTAGCTAATCCTCCGTTTTCCATTATGTATTCTGCACAAACACTATCTGCATCATCGCCACTTTCACCGTTCACCGTTTCTCCATAATTGTGAAGCTGATTGCATAGTGTTTTTAGAGAATCCTTAATATCTTCTTCATTCTTTTCCAGAGCTTTTTGCGCAGAATGTTCCGCATTTACCGCATCTAAGAATGAACCGATGAGATTGCGTTTGTACACTGCTGTATCTGCACGTTGGCGCTCAATATTATTTTCTTGGTTTTCGTCACTAAGCAAGTAATCATAAATATTCTTTAATATTGGACGATACTTTAACTCATCATTTAGCAGTTGACCAAGTTCACTGTATTTACCATACATTGGTTCATTGCTTATTTCTAGCTCCGGTTGGATAGCTTTATCTTGATCTGCTAACAAATGGCGTACTCCATTTCCAGATAATGCGATTTCTCGACAATCTTTTTGGTATACTTCCGGCAACTGAGGAGGCGTTAAACGACGCATAAATTGAATTTCTGCCACGCTATCATCACCACCACCTGCTATATCTATATATTTATCACCTAATTTACATGGATATATACCGGCTCTATTGATTATAGTTCTGTAGTGTTCAGGTTCTGCACTGTCAATTCCTTTGTTTTTTAATTGATTTTTTAATTTATCCAAACCATATGAGCGTTCAACAAATGTATGTTGATATTTTCGATCATTCCTTAAGTTTGGCGTTGCTAATAAATAACGCCACGTTTCCGGTAAATATTCAACTTGATGCTTCTCGGTATCTTTGTATTTCATATCAACAAGTGCTGATAATGATGGTTTTCCATCATTTTGCGGAACGTCATCATAATCTAACGCACTAAAGTAAAATACTTCTCTTACCGGTGCTAAGTTTAATAATGGCTTTCTTGGCGCATAATAATCGCGACCATCATTGTTATCAACGATAAAATCCTCTGCATTTCGTCCAAATTGAACAAATGTATTTGTTTGTGAGTCATTATCTTCTTTTTTACCAAAATATCCTCTTGCCGGCAGGGCTACAAAGTAGTCATCATCCGTTTTAATCTCATCCGGAATGCCAAAGATTTTTTGTAACTCAATATCTGCTTCGTCAAGTATCTCTTTATTTTCCTCTGTAGGTTGTTTTAAATCCTCCAGCAATTTATAGTGTGTTGCGGTTATTATTTGCGTATCTGTTTTTTGGGCTTCAGTTGCTCCATCCTTAGCATATTTGTCATGTTCAAAAATAGCTGAATCTGCACCATTATTATCTGTTCCGGTTATTTTCCATCTTTGCATGACGGATGTAACTTTTTTAGCGGCTGCTTCAATTTCTGTTTCAATGATTTCATCAGCTCTTAAAATTTTCTTTTTCAATTCTTTTGCCGCATCTTTAACAGCTTTTTCCTTTATTGCTTGAGCCAGCCTCTCTCGTGTATAGGTTCCGCCATTTATTCCATCAAAGACATTATCTTCAATATAAAATTTCTCAACGACGCCTGCTTGCTTTAACTTTTGAGCAGCCTGATTTTCCCAATTTGGGGTAAACCATCTATCATTAATACTATCTTGAATAATGCCTTCAAGTTCACTCTCTACTTGATTTTGATTGTTTGTATTTGTATTTCCAAACATTACTCGAGCCATTGTCCAACTTAAATTGTCAGATTTATATCCATACTCTGTGTTGTATTCGTTACATGGTAACCAAGGAAGTATCTGATTACACCTTTCTCTATTTTTGTTCTCCATTCTATCCGGAAATGTGCCATCCTCTTTGGGCTCTAATTTATTTTCTAATTTTCTATTTTCGTTTTCTATTTTCGTTTGTCCTTCTTCTGATTCCTTAATATAATCCTCAGCAAACTCGGTTGCCGTTGTTTCAAGTTTTTGATTTAGTTCATCAACTTTTTCTTGTAATACACTCATCATCGACTTTGCACTAGTGATTTCTGTATTCATTTGAGTTATTATATTGGACAATTCTCCAACATTTTGGAATTCTATGTCAGTACCTTGGTATATTTCTTCTTTTTCTTTACTAGCTTCGGAACGATATTCTTTGCATACCTCATGATTATCATCTTCAGGAGCTTGATAGCATATATATTTTAATTCTTCTTTTAGCGCAGGAATTTGACCTTTTTTCTGTGCTAATGTTGGATTGTCAAATTTATTTGAGTCGTCACCAGCCCCTTTTTCTATTGATTCAATTTCCTTTTGCAATCCAGCTTTTTGTTTTGGATTATTGTTTTGAAGCTCTTCTAGTTCTTCAACGCGATTTTCTAGTTCGGCAATTTGTGAAATAATTGCAGATACGCGTTGTAATGAGCGTTGACGTTCTTCTACAGCATTATTTTTATTTGTTGTTGCCGTATCTAACTTATCAACATAGTTGTTTCTTTGATTTATGGTTTCTTCAAGCTCTTTTTTGATAGCATCTATTTTGGTATTATAATCCTGTATAAGGTCCTGCAGATTTTGTTCTACTTTTTTTCTTGTATTTAAGATGCCTATGAAGTGATCTGCCGCAACAACTCTTCCAGCTTTGTTAGTTTGTTTATATAAGTGCTCATTTTGTTTATCATAATCACGCGGACAAGTTTGTTCATATGTTCCGTCTTGCTTCCAGCTGGCAATTACTCCTGGAATATATTTTTTGACTAGGAATTTAGTAGAGAAATCCCATTCTCCAGGGCATTTATCTCCTTTATCTTCTATTTTACTATAATCAGTCTTCTCTTTTGTGAAATCGCAGCCACCATTTTCACTCTTAATAGCTTGGCTGTAGCTTTCGCTCCTTACAGTGATATTATCACAACTATCCCTTTTGGTAAGTTTTATTTTACCAGTGCTATTATCACCTTTTACAATGCATGTGTTTACTATTCTTTCTCCTGAGCACGATATCGTTTTAACCGCAACGCATTCTAGAACGTCATTTGTTGGAGAGGAAGGACATTCGCCTACATAGCCGCCATTTTTACATTTCTCATTGAATAAATTTTTTGCCACCTCTGTTGTCAATTGACACGAAGACACCGCCGGCAATATTTTTTCAATTAGACCATTTTCGTTATAGCTATTTGTTAAAATATTTGCCACACGTTGCGAAAGCATGCCTTGGTCTACAGTATTAATCATCATGCGTATATTGCGGTATTTATTGCGCAGATATTCTGTTTGCAGGTCCTTTTGATCATTCCATGGGGCAAATTTTAGTGTTCCGTTCTCGGTTAGCTCCATTATGTTGTCATAGCCTATACGCCAATTTTTCTCGGCCTTTATTCTGTTTTCTGTTTCTATATTTTCAGCCTCATTTCCATCTTTTAAATAATCCATATCGTTATACTTGAGTTCTTCAACGATACTGTAATCATCTAATTTGGGTGTATATGATACTTTGGGATCTTCTTCCGGATCTGTATCTGATGTTATTGTATTTAATACACAAGCAAATTTTGTTGTGCTTTCTACTTGTTTTCCGGTGCTGTCTGTGTAGACACATGGATTTCCTTCATCTGGTGTATAGCCGTCTGGACAAGTTTCATAGAATCCACTGCAGTCATCCGAATCTGTACCGATTAATTTATCTGTCGCGTCTTCTTGATACTCCTCAATAACTTTCTTTGATAAACCTCCGCGATTTTCATGGTCATTGACTTTGGACGGTTTCCGGCCTTCATACCATATCTTTTCTCCTTGATTATTACTATATTTATCTAGGAAACTTACCACATTTTTTTCACTTTCTTCTAATACTTTGAGCATTCTTTCGTGTATTTCTTTTGATTTTAGGTATTTTCTGTATTGGGTTTTATATTCTGCTAATTGCGATTTTAGATTATGCAGATTCATTGCTTTGTTTATCTGCTCATCAATTGGCTGTAGTTTACCTAAAATTGTTGTATCATCTGTATTAAGAATTTCAGTAGAATCATCATTTTTATCTGGACAGTTGCTGCCTCCTTGGGCACATACGTCGCTTCTTTTATACTCTCCTCCCAGCATTTTTCCTGCTGCTAAAGCATAATCTCTACTTTCATTGTATGCAAATCTATATCTTGTATTAATATAATCCTCTGCTGAAGATTGATTGTCTAATTCAGAAGATTGATTGTCTGGCTCTACCGGATCAACACTATCTATTTGTACTGCTGATAAAAATTGAGCTTCAGTTCCGGTCAAATCTTCAACGATGCGCATTAATCTATCGTATACTGTTGTGACAATATAGGCGTTCAAAACTTCCCCATATTGCCCCGGATTTGTACTGTCTTCTGGTTTACCTTCTTTATCTAAACTGTCTTTTTGGGGCTCAACATAGGCCATTTGTAATCCAAAAAACACACAATGCTTTTCCACCTCTGGATACATCCCTTTTTGGCAGTTATCTAGGCGCTCTATAGTTTTTTCTACTAAGGCAAGGTAATTTTCTGTTACACGGCCAGTTAAATATGTTTCCATAGTAATATCTTGCATGTATTCATTTGCCTTGCGTTTATATGCTTGCTTTACTGCCGGATAATTTACAACGGGGGATGTTCCATCTTCTGCATCGCTCTCTGGTAGTTGATAGCTGTTTTTTGGGGGATATACAAAAAATAGAGTATGAAACGCGTTAAAGTACTCTTCTTCATTTATATCACCCGATATCCCTAATAAACTACTTGCTTTTAATTTTCCTTTTCCCGGAGCTTTGTTGGTGTCTCCTTCTTCCTCTGCACTAAACGTAGTCTTCAAAAACTTTTGTCCTTTTTTTAGAATTTCAAGTTTTTGACTGTTTAATTCCGACTTTATGGTCTGAAGTTGGCGGTATGTAGCTTTTATATTTGACACAATCTTATTGGCATTACCAGGAATATCCACTTCAATATCCCATGGCATTGGGGGTAAGAGCCCAAAAGCTTTTGCTTCTTGTATCCCTGCTCCTAAGATAAACACACTCAGAATTAGGCTTTGTAAAACTTTTAACTGCTTTCTAACCATTAGTCGTCTCCCGCATTTACATTTTTCTCTTCTAACTCTTTTATGGCACTATTTTCTGTATTGGCTTCTTCAATCGCTTTATCCACATCTTCTTGTGTTAGTATGTATCTCTCTAAATTAAACTCAGTATAGGGAATTTCTTCATTATTTGGTACTTTAATAACATCCAAGCTTAGTAATTTTTTGGCTGCCATATACTGTAATCTTGCACTTTGCAGTTTTGCATACATTAATAAAGCTTTCATACTTTCTATCCTTGTAGCTGAATATGATGATATTGCTTCTAACTCTCCTGACGCCGCCGGGGTGTTTTGGAATATTTCATCTATTGTCTCACTTCTTTCTGGTATCTCTCTTCTTAATGTCGCTGTTACTTGTAACAAATGAGCCGCACTATTTACTAATAGAAAACGACGCTCTCGCATGGCTGCATCTATTTTTGTTTGATGCTTAACTCGCTCATCAGACTTTATTTCCGCATCTGTTTTTGTTTCTCCAAAATCATTATTTTCTGCCGATGATAAGTCTTCAGGGTTATAAAAATATCTCGCAAGAAAAGCATTATAATCATCCTTTGTCGGAGAAAAATCGTTTACCACCTCCTCTGAATCCCACTCTTCATCTTCTTCTGATGATTTGTTAAGTATAGCATCTTCATCTCCGTCGGCTTCTTCTTTTTCACTATCTAACTCTTCTAAGCGTTTTTCATACAGCATATATTCCGGATCTTCTTCTGTTCCTACTTTCTTTTTTTCTTTCTCTAAAACAGTTTTTTGTTTTTTTAATGTTTCTAATAATTCATCTAGTTCATTACATACAACTACTAATTCTTCATATTGCATCCATGCATTTTTATAATCATCCAGAGCGTTGGGTTCTTTTGAAAAATCATTTTTTACGGTTTCGTAATAATTCTTTTTTGTCTCTGTTTCCACTTTTTTTTCATCTCTTTCTTCCTGTTTTTTTTGTAGCTCTTCCTCCGTTTTCTGGATACTTTCATCCATAATTCCTATTTTTTCATCATAATAAAGATTTTTATTGTTTACATAGAGAGTTTTCTCTTCATCTATTTTCTCTCTGTTTTTCTTTTTAGTACCTTTGACAATTTTTTCCATTTTTATTTTAAGTAGATCGTTACCATTCCGTGACATATACTTATAGGCTATATTATATAAGTTTTCTTTATTAAACCCTTGTGATGTCATTTGTTTTATTTGAGAAACTTGTTGCGTTATTTTTGTTGTAGCTTCCGTCAGCTTTCCAACCCATTCACTAATTTTTGCAGCAAGTGTAGACGCATCAATAATTAACGCATGAGCATTATTTGGAATACTTGTAATCAGGGCAATGACTGTGCAGATGATCATTAATTTTTTCTTCATTGTTCTTCTCCTTCTTCCTCATAATCTCTTGTCTGCTGTGTTAATTCGGCTGTAGAACCCGCACTTGTCATGTATGCTTTCATTTCAAGTATCTTGTTTAATCTTTGTTCTGTTGCTATTGCCACTAGATTTTGGGCATGTAAAATTTCATCCATATTTTCGTTCTTAAATACTTTCTGATATAAGGTGCCATCTTCTTTTAAGATACTTTGCCGCGCGGATACACCTTTGGCAAATAATATAGCTGTATCATCTGCTATTATTGCATTTATGTAACGGCGATTTTCTGTTGTGTTTGCAATATCCTTTCCTTGTCCTCTTTTGTAGATATATGCATTTTCAACTGTTTGCGCTAAAATTTCATCTCTTTTTTTCTTTAAATCACCTTGTTTTAATTCGCTAGCCCCTGGCATTACTCGTATTTCTGTTATGCTATTCTTTACATATTCTTTAGAATATTCTGTAAATGCCGTCAGAGATTCAACATCGCATTTTGTTGGATTCTTATAGCAGTTGCTTGCGATATCAAATCCTTGTCTTGCTCTTTTTTCTATATCCCTTAATTTTTTCTGCACCTCTTGTACTTTGTTTTCCACATCCTTATACAATTCCAGAACTGTTTCTACTTTTGCCATTATATCAAATATTGCATATGCTTCACGCGTATATACAAATAATGAGAAAAAGAGAATTATCCAAACTTTCTTTTTCATTGTTCATCTCCTTCCTCTTGTTGACCAAAGTAATTATAGTTAAACGTTTCCAAGTCTTTTAAAATCTCGGTTTGCTGATTTTGCGCATCTGCATCAACAATACTCAGTATTTGCTGTGTGGTGTAATAGTTAATCTGAGCACCTATAGAATAGTCATCTTTTGTGGTTGTGCTTTCTTTTAATCCATCTTGAAGGCTTACAATGTTTTTGTCACCATTCTGTGGTAATTGGTTTGGCTCTATATAATCTAAACTTGATTTATAGTTATTTACGACCGCTAGAGTTAAATTATTAAATGCAGAATCGTTGTACGCTTTTCTTTGATTCTCGCGCCATTGTTTTTTTTCATCTTCGGAACCTCTACTCGCTTTTAATGCATATTGATATAAACAGTTTGCTATTTTTTTCTCAGCTTCCTTTATTTTGTCTGCATCAGTTTTGTCTTCTTTTTTAACAGAAATATCTTCAGCTTCTATTCCGCATTTATATAGTATTACATTAGAAAAAATTAATTTTTTTTCTACCTTCCCTGGAGCTTTCCTTGTGGCTTCATAAAAATCCTCATCTCTTTCATCTAGATATAATGTTATTCCTCTCTCAAAATCTTGTATTACACCTTTTGCCCTTTTTAGAGCATCTACTCTGCGGATTTCACTCCAAAGCTTTGGCGCTTCTATATCTGTCATTCCCATTAATTGATATCCGGCACGGGTGTTGTCTACATTCTCTAATGTTTTTCTTAAAACAGATAGCGTGCTATCTTCTTTGTCCAAATTTCCCCATGTTGCTGAAAATTGTTTAGCCTTGCTTACACTTACAAGATTGGCGATGCTATAATCCTCTCGCAAGTGTTTATATATACCGTCTTTTTGAAAATCTTTATATAAACTTTCTTCATAGATCTTTGGATACAACTCTACTTCTGCCTTGGCTTTTATAACGCATTTTCTTAATTTACTCGCATCACTTTCTATATCCTTTATATCGAGACTTTCACACTGTAATTCAGCTGGCAGCAAAAAACTTTTGTCCTCTTCTTCTGCATATACTCCTGTTAATAATTGATGCTCGTAATTTGATATATATTTAAACGCATATATTTTTTTCATCTCTCTTTTTATGCTTGCTTCTTCACTTCCATCTGAGTATCCTTTTGAATTACTTATACTGTTCATAACGTCTTCTTCAAAAGCATCAATTTTATCTGCTATTTTTTGTGCGTCTGATACAATGCCGTTTATTGCATTTGCGTCTACTCCAGTTTCTAACCTTTCAATGTTATTCTTAAAGTTTTCTCCTGCTTGAGTTAAACCGGCTCTATCAATATTTCCGTCATAGTAATCGCTTATGGCTTGGCTATATTCATCAAAGGCTGATGCTATCTGTTCATTATATATGGAATTTACCTCTTCCTTGGTTGCACTGATTATGCTTGAGGCGTTTCCTTTTAATTCTTCAATTTCATCCTTAATTTCATTGGCTCCCCCATTTAATCTGCTCTTATCTTCGTCACTTAAGTCTCCATTTTCATTTAGACTATTCATTAACATATCTACAGCTGTTTGTGCTTTGTCCATTGAATCATCAATTGTTCCTTCTGCATCACTTAGAATTTTTTCTATATCTTCTTTATTTTTGTCTGATTCAATTTTAGCTTCTTCTAAAGAGGCTTGAACTTCACCTTCACTGCCTCCACCTGATACTTGACTTTCAACTGTTTCTACTGTATTTTCAGCATTCTGCTTTTCTTGATTTAAATTTTCATCTACGGCTTCTTTCACATCTGAAACAATACCTTCAACCCCATTTATTGCATCTTTGACATCATCTGTTATTTTTGTAATACTATCTTTTATTGAAGTTATCGTATTTTTTAAATCTGCAGCATACTTTCTTACTGATGAAACTTGGTCGCCTATAGTTTTAATTGTATTTGTAATATTATCTAATTGACTTTTTGCATTGCTTATTTGATTTAGTCCCGTTGTTATACTATTTACAAAGGAGACTATTTCAGTCAAGTCTATTACAGGCCAGACAAAGGCCTTTGCAGGGCGCACACTTAATATTAGGCAAAGACACCCTATCATTGTCCCTTTTATTAAGTTGGATATTATCCTTTTTTTCATATCACGCCCTCCCTAATAATCTTTATTGTACTCCAATTATCTTAAACTTATTGATAATACGTTAATTTAATTTTTTTTCTTTGCCTCTACTTCTGATGCAATTGCTTTTAATTCTTTTTTTATTTCCTCGGTTGCTTTTTGCTGCTGTTTTAGCACTTCTTTATCTATATTGATATCTATTTGAGAATATGTCATTTTTAATTCTTTACCTTTCTTTATGACATCTTCTTTGCTTGCATCTCCTCTAAAGTAACTTTCTACTATATTTTTGTAGCCCTGTATTTCATCTATTAATTTGTTTTGATATTCTGTATTATAGTTTTCTTTCGCATTCTCTATTAGAATAACTGATTTATCTGCAACATTCTGATATTTATTTTTCAAATCAGCCACTTTTTGAGCTATATTTTCCTTATCCTTGATTTCCAATTGTTCGGACGCCTTTATTGATTTTTCTAAATTGTCCAATATTTCATTGGTACGCTTTGATGATTGATTCAATGTGTTTATTGCAGTGTCCAAAACATCACTCATTTGGGCTATAACTTGCTTACTTTCATCTTCAAATGCTGTAATATTATCTATAATTTCTTCTTTTTGCAGAAATAATTCTTCATCATCTGCGACTTCTTCTTCCTCTTCCTCTTCTTCTATTTCTTCAGATGCTTGTTCTCTTTTGGCCTTTTCAACTTCATTTTTTGCATTTAATTTTTGCATTCCTTCATCTGCTTTTTGGCTCGCTTTTTGTACACTATCTATTCCTGAGCTTCCTTTATCTATATATTCGTTGCCCTTATTTAAAATGCTTTCTGTTTCATCTATTAAATTATTTAGATTATTATCCAACGCATTATTCGTTGCGTCAAAGCTATCGTTTATCTTTTCAGGAATTTCTATGTTTGTTCCTAGATTTTCATTTATCCCATCAATGGCATTATTTGCAACTTCTTGTATGTCGCTGATTGTATTTCTTAAATCTTGACCAAATTGCGCAATATTATTTATACTTTGCCCTATTGCATCCAAAGTTTTTTTCATTTCCATAATTTGTGATTTTGCTTCTGATAATGAGCCAATTGCCGTATTTACACTTGAAACAATTTCTGGAACTTCCCCAAAATCCATTACAGGCCAAAATGCTTTGGCGGGCTTATACATCATTATGGTACAGCCTAAAATTACAACGCTTAAAATCTTAGTTTTTACCATAATTCCCCCTCTTTTCTAAATAATACTAAACGCTATTTATTGTACTACATTTTCTTGTTTTTGTCAATAAAATTATACCTATACTCCGTTGAGATATTTAGTTACAAACCCGTCTTCTCCAAACTCTTTTACCAAACTTTCTACTAGTAATACATTTTTGATGCCAGAATTGTACAACTTTAGATACGGTCCTAATCCACTTAAGTTTACATCTAAAATAACTGATTCACCCTCCCCATTTTCTCCAGCATCCGGTCGCTTTAGTAAAATAGCATATGGACAATCTCTATATGATTTACCACTTATAAAATCGTATTCGCTATCTGTTAAATTCCATTTTTCATATGATTCAGGTGTGGCTTGAGTATTACGGAAAAATATCATAGTTTTACATTGACCTCTAACAGCATCACCTACACCTAGCGAATCTACAATATTTGGTTGTTGAAACGCACATAAATACGCTTGACGCTTTTTACGTCCTTCTTGCAAGCCTTTAATAAAATTATCCCTAAACATTTCATGCTTAAGCATTGGTGCTGTTTCATCGATCATAATCAATGCCGGATTTCCCGTTTCTGTACTTTCTGCGTGTATTCTGTGCATTATGTAACTAATTGATGCTGCAGCCAATACATCATCATCAAAAATTTCTGTAAAATCAAAGGCTACAAATCTATTCGTACTTAAATCCAAACTATCGTGTTCTGCATTAAATATATTTCCGTATTGATCCGGATTTATCCACCTGTATAATTCTCGACGCATTGTACCTGTTGGTGAAAAGCAACTTTTATATAAATTTTTTAAAACACGTTCTTCTGGACGCAGATAATCAAATGCTGTTGTTACTGCTCGAGCTGCTTCTCTTTCGGATAATGCATCTTTTGCCATTGTAATTGCTTTTAGCCAGTTTCGTAAAAAGGCTCTATTACTCATTGTATCTCTTGTATCAAAAGGATTTAATGATACATTTTTCCGCTCTCCGCTAAAACCAACATACGCACCTTGCACCATATGTGTAAATATTTCGGCACCTCTATGTCTATCAAAAAAGTATACCTTTAAATCTCCATGACGCATAGCTTGTCCTGCTAGAAATGTCAGTAATGTAGTTTTACCTTGCCCGGTCGGACCTACGATACAACAGTGCGCAACAGCTGATTCTGCCGCAGATATATGAAATTGGAATCTGTAGGGAGAACCACTCATTGTTCTAAATACAGTAATCGCTCCTTCACCCCAGTCGCTTCGCGGCAGACCAGTTGACAATTGTTCAAATGATACGGCTAGTGAAACTATTCTTGATAAATAAAAATACGTTCTTCCGCATGTGTCATACCCAGGAAATTGATTAAAAAATGTTGCTTGCGCTATCCAGTTTTCTCGCACGGGTGTTACACTGAATAGTCTGCATATTCTTTGGATTTCACTTTCTCCAAATTCTATCTCTTTTATCGTATCTCCCTTTAATATGAAACTCATTGAGTATTCAACTAGTGATTGGTGGTCGGCATCGCTTTCTTCTATTGCTGCCAATGCTTCGCTATATTGGTCCACAACATCAGATGAAAAACTAGTTACTTCAGCCATTTTCTGCTGTTGTATCAAAATCATTCGTGCTTTGGGCTTAAATAACGGATGAATATGATGAAGTACGGTTAATTCACAATCTATTGCCAATAGTGATGATATCATACTTTCATCCATGTAATCACCAGAGCTTCTTATTCCCATCGTTAGAGCAAATTTTTCTTTGCCTCCTGAGAAAAATTTTATAATCCCTTCTTCGCCCGTAAAATGTATACCATCTGAGCTGAGCATTTCTTTTAGTTGAAAGCCTTGCGCTCCTCTTATTTTGGGTAAGGGCTTGCTTATGGGATTTAAAATTCTGACAAAGGGATATACCGGGCTCATTTCAGCGGGACTCTCATCATTTTCATATAAGACCTTTATGCCATAATCATTTAAGTTGGCCATTATAGATTGAGAGGCGAAATTTAAATCTTTTACTGCATCTTTTCTGTCTTCTATAGATAAAATAATATAGTGATCATTTTTATATACTCGACTTAAATTTTCGCGCCATGTATCATCTACTATTTTAAGCCATTTATTTCCAAAATCTGCCTTGTTTTTTTCCATTGGCACACGATCACGTATTGTTATTACTCTACAGGTCACCTGTAAATCTGCCATATTATCAAGCCACGCTTTTCTTGCTTCAAACATTGATAAAACTGTTTCTTCGCGCGCTGATGTTAAATCAACTCCTTCAACCTTGAACACTCTTACATATGTTCCATTGTTACATCTTATGGTAGAACCATCTGATAATAAGCTATCAAATGGTAAAAAATCTGCTACTCGTGATTCACTTGGTTGTGGTAGAACCCATGTTCCTATTTTTGAAACTAATGAAATTGCTATGGCTGCAGCTGATATAATTCCAAATACCGCAACAGCAGAATCCATGCTTTGCAGCCCTGCCATAAACAATGTATAAAAATCAAAATCAAGGTTCAAATTTGTGCCCTTTCACTTTGTATAAATTTTGTGGTACAATGTTTGTTTGCCCAAAAGCTTGAATCATACCTGACAAATGTGGATCTTTAGCCCCTAATGCTATAACTATTAAATGCCCAACCACAATGCTTATTATGAATACTAGAGGATTTATATCTCCCATTCCTATTGCCATAAACATAAAGGGTATTTGTAATCCCGCGTTTAATGCGGTTGGCAACACTGGTCCCCAAAATAATTTTGGAGGATTAGCTACAGCTTTTAGTATAACATCTTTCATGACTTTCTCTCTTTATATCTTGCTGTCTATATTAAGCTCGAAAATCTTAAAAATTATTAAATTATTATACTTTTTATTTTTATCCAAGACTACTATGAGGTACAGCTCTCATGTATGTATCATTAAATTCTGTTTCTAAACGCGCATGACTTCCCGTAAAGTAATCAATAATCGCACCTGTTGCAGAGAGCATAAATAAGCTAATAAAAATATACCCTAAGTGTTTAAAATTAATTTTTCCGCTTATCGCTAAGAATGTAAACATTACGATGCCAAAGCAAGATATTGCATATGCAAATATACGTAGCTGCCTTGCAAAAGATGCTGTTTTAGCTCTTATGGTTTCAAGAACTGTTACTTCTGCCGCCATTGTTTCTCCGCTCATTAGAAACAATACTAATATACAGACAAAGCAGAAAAGTATACCTTTTTTCATCGTTTTCCTCCTATGAACCTATAGCTATATCTTGAGGTATTGCAGATACCGCATTTGGAGCGAACATTGCAACAAAACCTGCACACAAACTGATGACTATTAGTCCTAATATGATTGCAGTCAGCCACTTCCAATTAATATTTCCAAAAAAGCCACCAATACATATTGCTATTATACCAACGGCAGACGCCGGATAGATAATTTCTCGCAAGCCTTTAAAAATTTTTGCACCTGCGTCAATCAACTCTTCAAATGCAGCATAAGCTGGAACAGGCATAAATAAAAAAAACAACATCAATATGTAGAAAAATTTATACTTTTGCATTTCAAATTCTCCCTATAGATATCTGTATTGTACCACAAATTGCTCAAAATTTCTAGAAAAAAAAGCACTTACTTCTTTACAATATCTTACTGTTTTTATTTATTTTATTTGGCTGTAACAAAAATTTCATACAATGAGTTATTAGATACTTTTTTTATTTCTTTATTCAAAAAAGGAGTGCTTGTTAGCACTCCCTTTTTCTTATTTATTATTTTATTAGATACCTTCAGCAGAGTTAACAAATGTATCACCTGTTTGACCAGAAGTAACATTAGCATCACCAGTAGCATAGTTAACAATTGCACCTGCTGCTGCCAAAATTGCCAATCCGACAGCCAAACCAGCAAACCATGTCCACTTAACTTTACCAAAAATAGCCTGGAATGCAATACCTACCAAACCAAAAGCACCTACTACGAAAATAATAGTCTTTATATGTTTAAATAATGTTATGGCCTTATCTACACCAGTTTGCATAACACTATTAGCAAATGATGCATCTGCAAACAATGCTGTAAACACAAGCGCCAAAGAGCATAGTGTAAACATCTTTTTTAAATTTTTCATATCAGTTCTCCTAAATTCATTATACATTATATATATTACAGCAAATTTTAAAAAAATTCAAGTATTTTGAAGCCATACACACCTTACTTAACTCACTGTTTTTACACTTTTTTTACTCTTGTAACAAAAACTTCACACAATATCTCTCATGTGTTTCTTATTTTTCCTGTCCACTCTTCGCCATTTTGTTGTTATTAGTTTATAAATATGCTTGCTAATGTTTTTATTTAATGTTTAAAATATGGTTAAAATTATGAGTTTTCTCTTAGTATTTTGAAAGTTTGTATTTTATGCAGGAATTTAGGAATTTTGTTTTAGGGTTTTGTCTATCTCTAGTTAGTGTTTCATTAACTAGTCATTTATTAGCTTCCCCTTCTCGCATAAGCAAAAAAAAATTTGAAGGAACAAACATTTCTATCGATCTTTTTAAAAATAGCACAAATTCTTCTAAGGTGTTTTTTTCTAATATTAGCAAAACTTCTTTAATCAGAACGCAGCCGTTAGTTGATTCAAAGTCTTCAGTTATCACACCCAATTCAGATGAAGTAAAACTAGCAGACTTGTCTTTTTCTCAAGAAGAGGGTAGCTCCTCTGATATTGTTTATTCTCCTGTAAATATTGAAGGTTTAGAAGATGATGAAATATTGAATATCAACATTGACAACAATATTCCAATAGATACAGAGACCGATAACAATGCTTCATTTGCAGCTGAAGTTTCTTATAGTAACGATACAGACAATAAGGTAGCCCTGCTGCCTACAGACACATCCCTTACATCTACGGAAGCTTTCGATAACAACCCTTGGGTTATTGCGCAGGGAAGTAAGCACATAAAAAACAAAAAACTACTAGAAAAATACTCGGACGAAGCCCCAAAAATAACACTAAACAATCTTACAGAATCTTCCGATGAAGATAATCTGTCTTATAAAGTTGCCGAAAAAATTAAACAAAGTATCATCTTTCCAATTCCTGATGAAATTTTAAACGATGAGAATCTAACACCTACATTCATTTCTTCAAAAAAGAAAACTTTAGAAAAAAAAGATGATACAACGAAGCAGAAAACAAAAAAAGCTACAACAGCCTCAAACCATGACGATAAGCAACTAAAATTAATCTCCAAAGAGCTTCCTCAAAAAAAAGCGCAACAAGAGACTTCTAAAGGACTTTTAGATAATATATCTTCTTGGTTTTCATCACCTTCCGAAGAGAAGAAGGAGGTTTCTCGTCCCGTAAAAAACAATCCTGCCCCACTATATAGCAGTCAAACAGATTCAAAGGCAAAAGACACCTCTAACACAGCAAATGACGCCTTAATAAGTTTTTATGAAACCATTCAAGAGACACAAAAGGAGCAAACAATAAATAAAATTATACCTTCAGAGCTCAAACTTTCTTTTCAACCGGATAGAGCCGAAATCTCTGGACAAACTCTTCGTTGGCTAAAGGCCTTTTCCGAAAAATCTAAAGAAAAGAACAATTACATTCAAATAAGGCTTGATGCAACAGCACCAATTGAGTTGCAGAGAAAACGTTTAAATCTTCTTTATACAATTTTTATGAATAATGGTGTTGATTTCAAAAAAGTAGATACAGTATTTTCACTGACTGAACCCAACACTTTCATTATACGGAACATAAAAATAAAGGAGTAAACTTTTTATAAAAAAAAATTAATCAACAAAACGTTTTATAAATAAAGTGTTAGACTTGATTAATTAAATTTTAACATTTATTGTAGTGTTAGGTTGGATTTAAAATGGGTTAAACTATGAAAAAAAATTTTTTATTACCGCTTTATTTATTGTGCGCTTGTGGTTTCTCCGCTTGCAGTAGTATTAATAGCAAAAATCAGACGAGTACTTTTGTTTCAGAAGAAGAAGCTCCTATAATTGATGCAACTACAGCTCCTAATAATCGTTGTGGAGTTAATGGCATTAGTTGTAACGACACAGCTTTAGTTAATTATACAAAAACTGAAGCAGACTACCGTACTTATGGAGAAAGAACCAAAAAGGATCATCTTTATACACAATCCTCAGCCGGAAACAATTTAACTGCAACAATTCAGCCCGATATCGAGAATGATATTGTTATGCCAACTTTAACCATTAGTGATACTGTTAGAAAAAATCAAAAACCCAAGTATGTTGTTGAAGATGGCGTTTTTAGTGAAACAGGAAAACTTGAATTAGAGACTTCTAGAAAATCATATGAAGCACCAAATTATACTTTAGATGAACAACATTCAACGAGTAAGTCAGCTAAGTCTTCTAACAAAACACCCCCTCAAATACAAGAAACTGTTTCGAATAAAGTTGAGATACCACAAAATTCCGGTTCTACAGTTCAGCAAAGCAAAGTAGGTCATGCTGATAATATTAATCTGCCAGAAATTAAAGAAATAAAGCAAATAAAGAAGAGTGTTGCTGAAGATGGTTCATCTTATGAAATTATTTGTGAAGAGGACTGCGAAGACATTATTGATGATGATGTTATAACTTCTGAGTTTACAGAAGATTCTTTTGATATAGCGGACTATATTGATGATGAAAATATAGAATTTACAGAGATAGGATCACCTAATAAAATTATTACCGACATAGACATTAAAGAAATACAAGTGGGCGATGATACAGTACTCACATGGGAAGCCGAAGAAGGAGAAAATTTGCGTGAATTATTAACAAAATGGAGCGCAATGTCAGGCTGGAAGCTTTTGTGGAATACTAATAGAAATTATATTTTAAGCGCCGGGGTAATGTTTAAGGGAAAATTTGCTGATGTTAGCTCTGCATTAATTCGAGCTTTTGCGAGAGCAAGACCTGCCCCTATTGCTACTTATTATAAAGGGAATCGTGTTATAGTTGTTGAAACAATGGAGAATGAGAATGCATATTAATAAAAAATGTTCACTTGGACTGGCTACTTTTTTGCTTTTTGGTGTCGCTTCTTGTTCTTTGCCTACAGACTATGATGCTGCAATAGAGAGAGATGTTGATGCAACTATAAAATATAAAGAAGATGCAAAAGCACCTCAGGCAGTTGCAGATACCGATGTTATTAGAATTAAAGATGATATTTGGCTTGGAGATACGAGCGAAATAGAATACGAAGGTGACAAGCCCTTACCTCATTATTTGGAAACTCCTGATGGTGTTACATTGGTAAGTAATAGACCAATCACTCTTTACGAAATTGGAAATATGGTTAGCCAGATAACCTCCATAAAAGTTCGTTTTGCCTCTCAGCTGGAAAGTGCAGCTAAGGCTGCGGCTGATAAGAATGCTCCAACTATTTCTAAAGTTGGGTCGAAATGGTCAGATACGTCTCGTATGCTTGTTTCTTATAAAGGTTCATTGAGTGGACTATTGGATGAAGTATGTTCTCATTTTGGAGTATGGTGGAAATATGAAAATGGAGAAATATACATATATAAATATACAACAAAAACATTTACACTATATACGTTGCCTACAAAGCCATCTATGACATCTAGTGTTAGTAGTTCTTCTGGCGGAGGTAGTATTACTAGCGGTGTATCGAGCATAGATTTATGGGGAAATATTGTTACAGCTGTCAAATCTATGCTTGGAAAAGGTTCTAGTTTAGTTACAGATCCTATGAATGGGACTTTGACAATTACAGCAACACCGACTGAAATTAAGAAAGTTGCAAAATTTGTTAATGAGCAGAATATAAGATTGTCTCGTCAAGTTGCGATTAGTGTTAAAGTTCTTCAAGTTGAAGTTGATGAAAATCGAGGTTTTGGCTTTGATTTAGATGCTGCGTTTAAAGATAGAACAGCATCTGGAGGGAATATTACATTAGGAGACAATAACTTTGGTCCTACAGGATTAGTGGATGGCAATAGTGGTATGTCAATGAAAATTTTGAGTGGTGACGTTACTGTTAATGCAGCAATTCAAGCGTTATCTACTCAAGGTGTTACAACACTTGTTACGAGTGGTACGGTTACAACAATGAACAACAAACCAGCTCCAATTCAAGTGGTGAAAACCCAAAATTATATTTCTGAATATACTAAAACAAATAATGGTACTGTTGGTGGTGAAGCTAGTTATGATGTTACTGTTGAAACTGAAGAAATTGAAACTGGTTTTACTTTAGACGTATTACCTAGGATTATGGATCACGGACGTCTGATGATGTTGTTTAGCTTAAATCTGTCAGATTTATTAAGCTTGGAAAATGTTAATTTGGATAGTTCAGAAGAATCTGGATACATTCAAAATCCTATTATAGAAGAAAGAGGTTTTTCTCAAGAAGTAGCATTAAAATCTGGTGAAACGTTGGTTCTTTCTGGTTATGAGCGTGTTGAAACTTCAAGCGACAAAGCTGGATTAGGAGCTGTGAATAATAACATTCTTGGAGGACATCAAAAAGTAGAAAAAACTCGTAGTATTGTTGTTATTTTGTTAACTCCTGTTGTATTAGAATCACCTTTAATGCCGGAATCTCGTATGAAATTTTAGGAGTGGATAGTGTCTGAAGAAGATGGGAAAGATTTAGAGGTTTTTGACGACTCTTATCGTGAAAGCAGTAAAGAATGGGCATCTAGTTTTACTGTCGATGGGGTACAGTATGCTGCAAGTATTTTTTGGGAAAGCTTACAGAATGTTGATGCACCATTTTTGGATGCAAAAGAAGCCGCTGAAAACGTTTTAGTTGGAGCAGATTTATTTTGTGTGAAACATGGTAAATCGCCTCAGCTTGGACTGGCTGTGTCTTCTCAGGGATTTAAAAAAGGCATGAATGTTGCAGCTGTAACGGCTGTAACTGCTATGAGTGATGCTTCGTCTCTTTTGGCTGTTTTTAAAGTAGATGCTGGATACTGGTATTTATGTGTAAGAAACGATGTTATCTTGTCTGATGGAGACGTCCTTTTTGTAAAAGAGGAAGATGCTAAAGAACAGTTTATGTCTATGCTTTCTGTTCCTGATTGGTCGAAAAAAATTGCACCTCAAGAATGGGGAATAGATGATACTGAACAAAAAGATATTTCTGAGATTTTCGCACAAGGATTAGATGTTCAATTAGAAAAAATTAATGCGCTTCGCGGTGCTGAACTTGCGATTGTTGTTGTTTTATCGATTGCTGCTGGCGCATGGTTGGTTATGTTTATTGCCAATACTTTTTTTGCAACAAAAACTCAAGAAAACAAAGTTGTTACAAGAAGAGCTAAGAAAAAAGCAGTTAAAGAAGTTGAAAAAATAGTTCCTGCCCCATGGGAATCTATGGTCGAAACTAATTGGTTATTAGATAATTGTAGGACAAAAATGCTTTCTTTGGTTGCCATTACAACCCCTGGATGGAAAAATGGAGGTGTTACTTGTTCAGCATCTGGTGTTGTAACATCCTGGAGAAGAGAATTTGGACGACTTTCATGGATAGAAATGGCTCTATCATATTCGGGGATGTCTTTTACAAATAAATCTATTGATGCCAGGGGAACGTCTGTTACTGTATCTATCCCATTTCAGTCCGTTAAAAAAGTTAATTCTATTCCAAATAAGACAATGTCTGAATTACGGAATATGATTAATGATTTATTTCAGACGCTTAACATGTCAATTTCTTTATCCAATGGTAAAGTTAAAGCTGGTAGTAAGGTGTATGAGGCTCTAAATTTTAAAATTAATTCAAGATACGACCCTGAAGTTTGGAAACCAATGTTAACAAAATTTTCAGGACTTAAGATTAATAATATACGTTATAATAATGGCGTATGGAATTATGAGGGGACAATTTATGTTCAATAAAAATAAATTTTATGGATTAATTATATCTGCATTTGTTATTAACGTTGCTAATGCACAGGCTGTAAGTGTTGCAGATGCTTCCGCAAATGTCGCTAATTTGTCTTTGAATGTTTCTTCGCAATCATCGGGAAACACTGTTCCGAGTGGAGCAAAGGAACTAGTATCCCCTTCACAAGCAAAAATAGTGCCAAACGCAAATTCTGTTTCAGTTCATTCTGAAAAAACTGAAACTATACAAAATCCTTCCGCAAATGCACAACAAGGAACGCCAAATACCTTAAGTGCAAATGTTGTGAATAAAGATAATTCTATACAGAAATCATCGGCTGAAATACGAAATGTATCTCAACAACCACAAATTAGCACTCAAAACACTAATACACCCCAGTCTTTACCTAAAGAGGATTTTGATTTTGATTTAAAAATGAAGTCTTTAGAGGGATCTTCTCAATCTCAGGGACAAACGTCTAAAGAACAAGATAATAGCGTAACTTCTGCTATTAATGATGCTGATTTGCCTAAAGATATTCAGTATAAAGCTAATCCAGTTGAGTCATTAGGAAATAGTATTTTATCACAAATGGATAGCGATTTGTTCTCTCAGATGTCTGAAATAGAGAAAAGTACTACTTTGTTAACTTTAGAGTTGCGTAGAGAAAAAATTCGTAATGAAATTGAAGCTCAGAAAGCTATCCGTCAAAAAAACATTGATGATCAAGCTAGGTTAAAAGAAGAGCAAAAATTAAAAGATTTAGAACGAAAGAAAAAAATAGAAGCTCAGGTTTTACAGGAAAAACAAGCTCTCTTGGATAAAGAGCGGTTATTTGAAGTTCTTAAACAAAGAAAGCTTCTTAACGCTTATATGAATCAAATGCTTGTCAATCAGCAAGAATGGTTGAAAGAAAAGGAAAGCTTATATGCACAGATTTCTGCTCTAGAAGGTGAAAAGAAAGAACTTATTGAATTGTTTAAAGAACGCATTAATAAAGTTTTAGAAGCTTCAGCTAAAAATATACAAGTTGCAGAAGCAGCTCGTGCAAATTTTGAAAGAATTGTAAAAAACCTTAAGGCTAGAAATGAGCAACTTCGTAAAAGAGTTGAAGCTGATGCTCAGATTATAAAAAATGTAAAAAATAATTTGTATCTTAAATCTCAATCTATTCAAGAGCTAAAAGATAAAAACGCATCTGCTGCAGCTGCTTTAGCAGCAAATGCAGCTACTGTTGCTCCAATCGATGATACTACTGAGGTAATTGAAGAAGATGTACCTCCTGTAAAATTAAGTGCTCAATATGCTATTTTAGGGATTACCGGAAGGGCTGGTAATATGTCTGTTGATGTTATTGATATTAATGGTCAGCCGTTGTCTCTGACTGTTGGGTCTCCTTTGCCGACAGGGCATATCCTCAGTGAAATTGGATCTGATTACGCGAAATTTAGTAGAGATGGAAGCGATGACTATCTTTATGTTGGTAGATCAATTGATGGTTATGTTCCAACTCTTGGATTAACTGACGAGAAAAAAAAGAAATAATTGTTTAATTTAATTGCTGTTTACAGGTGTAGTACATGCCGGAAGAGTTAAAGAAAGAAAATGCTGTTAACGAAAAAATGACTTCAGAATCTAATTTTGAAGAAGAAGATTCCAGTGCTGAACAGACAAAAAAAGTAAATTTGTTTGACCAGCTTTTTGCCAATAATAATAGATTGTTGACAGTTAATGGCTCTGATTTTGCTATATCTAATGAAACAAGACGATTATTAGCTTTGTTTTCTGATGGGACGTATCTTGTTTCTAAAGATAATAGATTTGATGGTGCTGTCTATAATTTTGAAGCAAATGTAAAAAGAAGAAAAATTCCAATTAAAGCCCCCAGATATGTAACACTTAATGAAATATCGGCTATTTATGCTTATGCTGAACGTGGAGCAGGTACTGTTGATGTGTCTGCTGAAGAAGCAGAAGATATGCAGATGCAAATAGACTTTATTAATATTATTCAAAGAGCATCTCAAAAAAAAGTATCCGATATTCATGTTATTGTTGGCTCGTCTTCTACTATTCTCTTTCGCGAAAATGGTATTATGGTTAAGCAAAATGAGTATGGTGGTGAATGGGGAGAAGCTTTTGTACGCTCTGTTTTCGCATCAGCTGATATTTCTGACTCTAACTATTCTCAGAATGAGTTTCAAGGTGCTCAAAAGCTTGGTTCAACACCTTTGCGTGGTTCCAATGGTAAATTGATGTTGCCACACAATGTTTTGGCTATTCGTCTTCAATTTAATCCTATTGCATTTGGTTCTCAATATTTGGTTATGCGTCTTTTGTATGCTGACGATAATCCAGAAGGAAGTTCTGATTTGCGCTCTTTGGGGCTTGGGAAATATGAGGAAGATCTTTTTTATAAAATGAGAAGTATGGCCGTTGGATTAAATGTTGTTGCTGGACCAACGGGATCGGGTAAGTCAACTACTCTGCAACGCAATATGATTAAATTGCTTCAAGAAAAAAATTATCAAATCAACTTACTTACTGTGGAAGATCCTCCAGAGTATCCTATTCCGGGTGCTCGACAAATGCCTGTTACGAATGCAAATACTGAAGAAGAAAAAAATGAGCAGTTTACTAAAGCGTTGTCTGCTGCACTTCGTTCCGACCCTGATGTTATTCTTGTAGGTGAAACTCGTTCTTTGTCTACCGCTGAATTGACTTTTAAAGGGGCATTGTCTGGTCACGGTGTATGGACAACATTGCACGCTAACTCTGCTCCGGCAATTGTTACTCGTTTGCGTGATATGGGAATTCAACCTTATTTGCTGAACGATCCGGAATTAGTAAAAGGGCTTGTTTCTCAACGTCTATTTAGAAAATTATGCCCTAATTGTCGACAATCCATTAAAACAAAAGAAGGTTCTCCTGAGTTTGAGCGCTTGCGTAATGCTTTGGGTGATTATGGAATTGAAAATGTTTACGTCAGCGGGCCTGGGTGTAAAGCATGTGGATATAAAGGCTTTAAAGGGCGCATGGCTGTTGATGAAATTATATTGCCTGATTCTCGTTTTTTAAGACTTATGATAGATAACGAAACCGCTAAAGCTATTGACTACTGGGTTAGCGAATTAAATGGACGCCCATTAAAGGACGCTGCAATTGAACGTATGATTAAAGGGCAAATAGATATGGATGAAGTTGAACGTTGGTGTGGGTTAATTGATCAGCGTCCTGTATATTAGGAGATTAATATGGCTAAAAAAGAAGAAGCAAATGTCGGTGCTTTCAATAAAGCGATGAAGTCTTTGGGCTCATTGGAGGTTTCTTTTGCTCAGTTTCGAATTGGAATGTCCGGTAAAGCTCGTCTTAAAGTCTATAAGAAATTAGCATCTCTACTCAGAAATAGATTTTCTTTAATGAATGCTCTTGATATTATGTACGATAGTATTACTGATAACGGTAAACACCCTGGAGAACCTATGGCAATTGCTATTGCTTCTTGGGGTAAAGCTTTGCAAAATGGTTATGCTTTCTCTGATGCTTTGAGAGGTTGGGCGCCAAGCCGCGAGAGATTAATGCTTTCTGTTGGTGATATGTCTGACTTGGAAAGTGCTTTAATTAACTTAATCCGTGTTGCTGAGGGCACTGATAAAATGTTAAAACCAATTATTGGTGCTATTGCTTATCCATCGTTTTTGTTGCTTATGTCTGTTTTAGTTATTTATGCTATTGGCGCGTATATGGTACCGCCCATGATGGATGCTGCCCCTAATGCGCGATGGTCAGGAACTGCTAAAGATTTGGTTGCGGTTTCGTTGTGGATACAAAAAAATTGGTTAATTGCTTTTGCCTTTTTTCCGGCAATATTTATTCTTATTTACGCTACGATTGGTATTTGGACTGGCCCTACAAGAAAAGCTATTGATGATTGTCCACCTTGGTCTTTGTATAAAATGTTTATGGGTATTACTTGGTTGCTCTCTCTATCAGCTTTGATTAAAGGTGGTGTACCGATATCTGTTGCATTGACTTCATTGCGAAAAGATTCTAATCGCTATCTTCAGGAGCGTATTGATAAAGCGATGGATTTTATTAAAAATGGTGATAACTTAGGGCAAGCGCTTTCTAAAACAAAATTAAATTTTCCTGATAAAGATATTGTTGCTGACTTGCGTATTTATGCAGAATTGGATAACTTTGAAGAGGCTCTAGATCGTTTAGCTAATGATTGGCTTGACGAATCTGCTGAAGCAGTTGAGCAAAAAGCCTCTATTTTAAACATGGTGGCGATGTTTGCTATTTCTGGTATTATTGCTTGGGCAGTATTTGGTGTGTTTGAAATGCAAGATCAGATTACAAGCGCTATGGGATAATTGAATGTTTGATAAGTTGAACTCTCTCTACCATCAATTTTTAAGGTATATTAAATTTTATTGGAATAAAATTTCGTGCCTTAGAAATATTAATATGCAATTTTGTATAAAAAGATGTATGTTGTTTTTTCAAGCATATCAACGCATTATCATCAAATTTTCTATTCCTTTCTTGATTATAATTATTTTACTTTATTCTTGTTTATCTGCACGACGTGTCGTTAACCACAATTTAACGACAATCTTTGAACTAGCTAATAATATTAGATTATATTACAGCAATAAACCTGATTATTGGGGACTTTCTACTAATGTGCTAATAAACAATGATGTTATACCCTCTCAGTATGTAGAACATAATGTAATTAGGCTTGAGAATGGCGTGCGGATACTTTTTGGCGAAGGGTATTCAGCTGAGCCTGTTTCCCCAAGAGCTCTTACTTTTGATATTATAATGCCTAACCTAAATAAAGCGCAGTGCTTGTCATATGCAGAAGCAAAGCTTTCTGGCCAACAATTATTGGTTCTTGACAAATTAACTATCTATAATGATTTAGGAACTTTTCCTTTTACATGGGGGGGAGAAAATTCTTTACCTATAAAAAAATATTCTAGTAAAAATTATTGTATGAAAGGTTCAAATACTATTATTTGGTCATTAAAATAGTTTTTTCTATTTTCATTTAAAATATTGGCAATGATTGGGACATTCTTGCTGCTTGCATTTCAATTGATGTTGCTAAATTTAGTTTTCCACTACGTATTATTGAGCGTACTGAGCACCCTTTGTTTAAATCTGGGTTAGCAAATAGTACTTCTAGTCTTGGTTTTCTAAGCGTTTCTGTTCCAACTAAATCTTGTTTTATTACTGCAAGAATTCCTCGTGATAAAATATCAAAAGCAGAACTTTCGCTCATACTAAAGCTTGCATATTTAACCAGTGAACTTAATGCGTCAGTGATAGAACTTGCATGTATTGTTGTTAAAACTAGATGTCCAGATATAGATGCTCTTAAACATTCACATGCAGCATCTGGAGTTCTTATCTCTCCGATTAAGATATAGCGAGGTTTAGAGCGAAGTGCAGATTTAAGTGGATCACGCCAATTATCATTCTGAACTTCCGTTTGTTTGCAAAAGCCTATAGAACCATTAAATGATTGATATTCCCCCTCTAAAGGCATTTCTGCAGGATCTTCAATTGTATACGCGAATCCTCCTTCTAAATTTAGATATTCAGTTAAAAGACTTGATATAGATGTTGTCTTACCTGATCCTGTTGCTCCTCCCCATATTATTAATCCACTTTGCGTTGATAAGGATAGCATATATTGTACAAACCTATGATCAAAACCTAAATTATGTATACTTGGAATTGTAAGAGGCATTCTTCTCAAACAATATAACTCTCCATTAACGCTTAATACATTCTCTACACGAAAAAATGTCCCTTTATAATTCATTGAGTAAGAACTTGTTTGATGCATAATTAAAAAAAGTTGTTCGCAAAACTCCTCTTTATCACTTGGTTCAACTCTTTTTAAACTGTTAGCATATTTTTCATCTGATATATAAAAATCTTTATTAGCATTTATATATAAATCAGAAAAATTATATTGCAAAAGTTCCATTTGTCTCTCCGAATTATTGTCTGTCTACTGAAAGACTTATTTTAATTTGGTTAATTGATCTTTCTATCAGGTGATTATAATCCGATTTAGTTAATTTTGAGCTAATGACCGACGTTAATATTTCTTCTGTTCTTTTACTTATTAAATTATTTATCTCATATTCTACTTGCTCAAATTCTTGCTCTATCCTATTATCTACTTCATTTGATTTACGCTGCAAATATATATTTAATTCTCGTATTTTTTTCTCTTTTGTTTCTTCTATCAAATTCTTTTGTTCTTTTATAATCTCTGCTACTTCTTTATCTGTATTCAGAAATTTTCTTTCATATTCCGCATATAACCGTTGTGCTTCAAGCTTAAGATTCTCTGCTTCTTGCAACTCTCTTTTTATACGAATTATTCTCTTTGTTATAAGATTTTTTCCTGCTTTTAACAGAGGTTTCATTAATACTGTTATCACTAAAACAAAAGCAATCGCAACCCAAAACTCTCCACTCTGGTAAAAAGCTTCCGTTGGTAGTTCTTGTATGCTGAGTTGTTCTGATATTTCTTGATTTGTATTAATGGACATCTTTTCACTCTTTCTGTTTAGAAATCTGCTTAATATCTGTTTCTGTAATCGTTTTGAGATCCAACTGTTTAATAATTGTTGCTGCAGCAATTTCTGATAATTCTTCTATTTTTAGCATTGTTGCTGTTCTATCTCTAATTAATGTTTCTTCGTGTTCTGCTATTTTAACCTTTAGTTGTTGATTGATTTCCTCTTCTCGCTTTTCAATCATTTTTTGAAGATCTTCTTCATTTGCTTTGATTTGCTCTGTTGCCTGAAGTTTAGCCGCAGTTAAAGTTTCTTCATAACGTTCTAATGTTGCTAAGGCTTTTTTATTTATTTCCTCTGCTTTCATTATATAGTCATCATATTTCCGCTTCCTTGCTTCTATTGTTTCTGAAATTTTAGGTATAATTATGTGATCCATTATCATCCAAAATGTGATAAAAGTTACAAGTACCCAAAAAATCTGTGTCAGATAGGTTGATATATCTAACTGCGGCATTTTCTTTACCTTTACTTATTTAACATAATTAAAGCTACAACTAAGCAGTACAATGCGATAGCTTCAATAGCGGCAAAGCCTGCCCATCCATATGTGTCTACATCTTTTTTTACTTGAGGATTGCGACCAACAGTTTCGATCATTGTAATCCATAATTTTGCAACCCCCCAAGCTGTAGCCACCATTGGTAGTGTACATAAAGCTGCGCCGAAATACATTGCTGCATCTGATGCTATTATATTTTCCATGTTTTTTCCTTTCCTAATTTAATTAATGATAATGTAAAGCGTCACTTAGATATATACAAGATAAAATCGTGTATATATATGCTTGCAATACTGCAATAAACAATTCAAAAGCAATAATGCAACTATCAAAAAATAAAGGGACAATTCCTAATACACCTAAACTTGCAACAAATCCCGCTATTATCTTTAACATAATGTGTCCCACGGTCATATTTGCAACCAATCTTACTGTTAAGCTAAAAGGTTTTGATAAAAGAGATATAGCTTCTATTGGAATTATTAGAGGGGCTATTGGCCAAGGTATTCCTCGAGGCATAAATGTCCTCAAATATCCCCATTTTTTCTTTTTTATTCCAACTATTATATTAAATAATAAAGCAAATATTGATAATGCGCCCACCGCAGCCAAATGTGATGTAAACGTAAAGCTATATGGAAATAAACCTAATATATTTCCTGATGCAATGAACAATGACAGTGTAAATATAAAAGAAAAATATTTAAGTCCTTCTTTTCCAATATTGTCTTGCACTATTTTATATATAAACTCGTAGATGCTTTCTGGTATGTTTTGGGCAACTCCAGGTATTAATGTTCTTTTGCGCAAACAAAATGCAAAAATACAAACAACTATTGTAGCAGCTAAAACCATACATAAAGATGAATTTGTAAAACCAATATCATATCCTCCAATATTAATGGGGATTATTTTTTTGATTTCAAATTGTTCCATTGGATTGGACACAGCTATTCTCTCCCTTGTTTTTCATCTATATTTATACTTTTTATGTAGCGATACGCATTTAGCATACCAGCACATCCTCCCATTAATGTGAATATTAGCAACATTATATAAGTAAAGTCAAACATTTCATCCAAAGTATAACCTATAGCAGCCCCAACTATTGTTCCTGACGCCAGCTCCACACCTAATCGCACGCCTATTGTTAAGTGGGAAAAATCCGAATGTTTATTATCTTCATCTTCTTGCTGTTGCTTTGATAATTTTGCTCTGGCTATTTTCTCTTCCAAAGCCTTTATGTCTTCAGGAACTTTCATTTTATTTTTCTCCTGACAATCTCTCATTCAGATATTCTTTAAAATCGTTGTAACTTCTGGAACCTCTGATTAGTTCTTTTCCATCTTTTCCTGCAACGATAAACGATGGAGTTCCTTCAATCTCAAAAGTTTTAAGAGCATTGTCAAATGTTAACAATATATCGCTGGTTAGCTTTTTATCATCATCGCATTTTTGGATATCAGCTTCGCTCATTCCAAATTCCTTAGCATATTTATTTAAGACTTCCTTTTTACCAGAATAAAACCAATCTTTCTTTTTATATAGTGTTGAGATAAAATCTTCATATTTCTCTGGCGGCAAGCAATATGATAACTTAGCGGCTCTCATTGAAACAGCATCTATTGGAAAATGAATAAAAACATATTTTAACTTTCCGGTATCAATAAAATCTTTTCTTATTTTAGGCAATATATAATTGTGAAAATCACTGCAATGAGAACAAGCCATGGAGGAAAACGCATACATCGTCAATGGGGAATTTTCTTTTCCTTCTATTCGCATTTGAGAAGCACTTAATTGAATATCTCCACTTACTTTTTCTGAAAATTCAGTTTTTGCTTGCGCAGTATTAGATAATACAGGAGTACCATCTTTGAAAACAAATCCTTTAGCATTCAGATATCCATATGCGCAAAAAATATAAACAACTATCAATGCAAAAGTGCGACTTATTCGTTTGATAATTTTCAACATTTTATTTACCCCCGATTTGATATAATAACACTTTCACCTAATTTTATTAAAATTTCCTTTAATTTATCATCTTTTATATCAGCAATAATCTCATTCATATATTTTTTCTCATCTTCATTAAGCTTTATTTCTTCTTTTGTTTTTTCCTCTGGTTTGATTTGCGGTTTTAACTGAATGTTCTGGCTAATGTTGATTTTATGTACAGCCTTATACCCAAAATATGCATTTAACTTTTCTAACAAATAATTTTCCTTATGTTGAAGTTCTAGAGCAAAACCACCTACTGGAACTTCTATATATAATGTTCGAAAATTCTTTCTATGATCATATTTTACTTTTATTGGATATGCATATGATGACATCTCCTGTCCTACTATATCACGCCAGTTTAACAAGATATCTGCTTCAACAAAATCCTCTGCAGACATTATATCTTTTACCAGCGGGATAAAAATACTCCCTAAGCTTTCTAATTCTTTGCAATGAGGTTCTTCGGATATATGTATCTGAACTTTTTTCATATTATTATTTGTCTTCTTTATGTTGCTGAGTTAATGGATGTCGTGTTTTCACTTCTTTAATTAATTTTTCTGTTGTGATATGTGTATATATTTCCGTTGTCACAATATTTTCGTGTCCAAGCATTTTTTGTATAGATCGTAAATCTACTTGATTATTTACCAGTCTTGTCGCAAAAGAGTGTCTTAAAATATGAGGATGAACTTTTTCAGGAGGAATTCCCGCTTCAAAAGCTATTTTTTTTAGATTTTTAAAAAATCCATCTCGCGTAATATGACCAGACAAAGATTTTTCTGAAGGAAACATCCAATTACTTTTTCGTGTCCCCATAAAACCATCTCGTATTTCTACATAGTTTAGAATATCCCTTATTACTTCTTTTGTCACTGGAACTATTCTTTCTTTATTTCCTTTTCCATGTATTAATACTTGTTGCATATCGTAATTAATTGCATTTTCTGGCAAAGATACTAATTCAGAAACTCTTAATCCCGCAACATACATCAGTTCTATCATTACATGCATTCTCATGAAAGGAAATGATCTTTTTGATTTTGCTGCCATACATATTTTTTCAATATCTTCTTTAGTCAGAAAATCAGGCAAAGCTTTTCCTATTTTGGGAGTTATTAACTTATTTGCTGGACTTTCTTTAATTATATTCTCACTTTGCAAAAATTTGAAAAATTCTCTAATGCATGATATTTTTCTAGATAATGTTTTGGCCGTATTCCCTCTTTCTTTTAATTCTTTTAGGCTGCACTCAATATCTTCTGTGGTAACATCTGTAATTTTTTGAGGTGAAATTAACTCTAAAAATTGTTTTATATCATTTCTATATGAAATTAACGTATTAAGTGAAGCACCATCTTCTACCGCCTTTGCATCTAAAAATTCGCTTAAATAGTCTCTCATTTGCTAAGCTTTAATTCCACATTATTTTCTATTCGCTGTTGTTCTGGATTGATATCTTTGCATGCAGTGTAGGCTATTCCTATAACAACAATTCCCAAAATTATGTATAGCATATATTTGTTATTTTTACTTCTCATCTTTCTCTCCTTTAGTATGTTTTAATTTTCATTAAATAGGTGTTGATTATTATTATTATCAATATATCCTTGATTGTAAAGTGTGAATAATATTTTTTTATAAAGATTAACATGATGAGTATTAACAAAATAATATTGTTGGTCGGACTTATTGGTAGCGGAAAAACAAGTGTCGGGAAGAGACTCGCTAAGAAACTCGGCCTACCCTTTATAGATGGAGATCAAGAAATTGAAAAAGCAGCGGGACTTTCTGTTATAGACGTTTTTAAGTGTTTTGGTGTTGAAGAATATAGAGCCGGAGAAGAAAGAATAATGAAAAGACTCCTATCCGGTTCGCCTTGTGTTTTAGCTTCTGGTGGGGGGGCTTTTGTTGCAGATCAAACAAGAGCATTAGCTAAAAAAAATGCTCTTACTATCTGGCTTAAAGCAGATATTGACGTTTTATACAGTCGAACAGCTGGCCGGAAACGGCGTCCTTTTTTGCAATGCAGCGACTCTAAAATTAAAAGTAAATTACAAACTTATATAGATGAAGAATATCCTTATTATTCCGAAGCTGATATTATGGTTGAAACCAGAAACGAAGCGGTTGACTGCACTGTCGGACGTGTGATGAAAGCTATTGAAACTTATTTAAACGATAAAACTAGAGAAAAGGATGCTTTATGAGAATATTAAATCGTCTTTCTGATGAACTCAGACCTATTGAAATTATCCCTAATTTTAATCCATATGCTGAAGGATCTTGTCTTATCAAATGTGGTAACACTCATGTTATTTGTACCGCCACAGTTGATGAAAAAGTTCCTTTGTGGCTTAAAAATGACGAGAAAGGCTGGATTACTGCGGAATATGCTCTCTTGCCAAGAGCAACTTCGACTCGTGTATCTCGTGAAACGCATGGTGTTGGTGGACGAACTCATGAAATTCAACGTTTGATTGGGCGATCTTTGCGTTCCATTGTTAATTTATCCGTCTTAAAAGGATTTTCTATTTTAATTGACTGCGATGTTATCCAAGCAGACGGAGGTACGAGAACTGCATCCATCACGGGAAGTTTTGTTGCTCTTTATATAGCTCTTTCTAAAATGGTTAAAGAAGGTAAAATTCCTTATAATCCTGTTCGAGAATTTGTTGCGGCAATTTCCGCAGGTATTTGTCATGGTGAATTTTTGTTGGACTTAGAATATATTGAAGACTCTTCTGCTCAAGTTGATGCAAATTTTGTTTTAACCGAAAGCGGAAAAATTGTTGAAATTCAAGGCACGGCTGAGGGGGAACCTTTTTCTCAAGATGATTATGCTCACTTGATGACACTTGCTCAGAAAGGTGTTGCTCTATTAATCCAAAAACAAAAAGAGGCTCTGAAAAATGTTGAAATATAAAGAAATTATTTTTGCTAGTCACAATCAGGGAAAAATTGCTGAAATTCGTGAACTTTTAGCTCCTTATGGGGTTAAAGTTTTATCTGCACGTGATTTAGATTTGCCAGATGTTGAAGAAACTGGAAAAACTTTTGAAGAAAACGCTTATATTAAAGCTTTAGCTGCAGCTAAAGCACAAAATATTCCTTGTTTTGCGGATGATTCAGGATTATGTGTTGATGCCATTGGTGGTAGACCAGGTGTATATACCGCACGTTATGCTCCGAATCGCGATTTTAATCTTGGCATGGATAAATTATTAAAAGAATTGGATGAAACAAATTCCAAAAACAGAGCTGCTCATTTTTCTTGCGTTATCGTTTTTGCACAGCCTGATGGCTCTTACAAATCTTTTGAAGGCAGAGTTGACGGAAATATTGCTTTATCTAAAACAGGATCGGCTGGCTTTGGATATGATCCTATTTTTATTCCAACAGGGTTTTCACGTTCATTTGCAGAATTCTCTAGTGAAGAAAAAAATAAGATTTCACATCGTGGACGCGCTTTGCAGAAATTTGTTGCTTATTTAATTGGAGAAAAAGAAAATTAATGTCTGCGACTTCTTCTCATCTTTTTAATATTCCACTTAGTTGCTCCTTTTGGGACACGTTAGCAAAACTCTATATTGATAAATATCAAGGTGATTATTTACAACTCGCCAATGTGCTTTTTTTACTCCCTAACCGAAGAGCTTGTGTTGATTTAGCAAACGCATTTGTACGAATCCATGGCAGAGCTCCGGCTATTTTACCTCAAATGCTTCCTATTGCTGATATGGATGATGATGAGGTGTTTTTTAGCGGATTTAATCTTGATGAGATGTTTGATGCTGAAAATCAAACCATTAGTCGCGATGAAAGACTCTTTTTATTCACACGTTTAATTATGTCAAAACCGTCTGATTTCGGGCTGAAACAAATTTCTTTGGCTCAAGCTCTTAATCTGGCTATTGATTTGGCTAAATTAATAGATACAGCCATTAATCAGGGCTTGTCTTTTGACAAGTTACAAGATTTAGTGCCCGAAAAATATGCCACTCACTGGCAGGAGACGCTTAAATTACTTAAAATCATTACAGAATTCTGGCCAATGATTTTAAAAGAAAGAGATGCTGTTGATGCTTGTACTCTCAAAAACTCTTTATTGTTTAAGCAGGCTCAAATTTGGGCAAAAAATCCTATATCTCAAAATATTGTAGTTGCCGGTGTTACGGCTAGTTTTCCGGCGATTATCTCTCTTTTAAAAAGCATTATAAATTTACCTAACGGTGAAATTTATTTTTCCGGAATTGATCGCTTTGCTAATCAAGCTTATTGGAATGCCGTAGATGAAACACATCCTCTTTTTGAGACCAAATCTCTTTTAGAATTATTAGAAATATCTCCGCAAGATGTTATTGATGTTTTATCGCCAAGTTTGCCTGAGCGAGAGCAACTTATCTCGGAAATTATGCGTCCCGCTACTGTTTCTGATGAATGGCGCAGAATTTATGGAGCTTTTGATTTAGATAAAGCAATCAATGGGATTTCTGTTATTAATTGTCGTTCTCAACGAGATGAAGCGTTAGCTATTGCTCTAAAAATGCGCGAAGTGCTAAACACGCCAGAAAAAACTGCAGCTCTTATTACATATGATAGAAATTTGGCTCGTCGTGTTGCTTCTGAATTAGAACGTTTTGAGATAAAAATTGATGACTCTGCCGGATTGCCACTTTCCTTAACTTCTATTGGTATATTTTTCCGTTTATTAGCAGAGGCGGCCGGTAATATGGAATCGGATATTGCTTTTATTACCTTATTAAAGCATCCATTTATGTTGGTCGGAATGAATGCTTCTGATTTCAGAAGTATGGTTTATACTTACGAAACAGCTTTGCGACAATCTCAGTTACAAGGCCTTTCTGAAGAAAGTTCTCGTTTTGTAAAAAGGATTAAAGATATACTGGCAGATTTTGCTTTATATTTAGAAAATCCTTCAATTTCCTTTAAAGAAATTCTGGAAAAACATATCGCATTGGCTGAGGTGTGTGCTGCTTCAGATGCTCTTGCTGGAAGTTCCGTATTATGGAAAGGCGATGCAGGTAAAACTGCTGCAAAATTTTTCACTCAATTATTATCTTCCTCTGAAACATTAGGAAATATTAATGGGCAAGACTACTTGCCATTGTTGTGTGAATTAATGGGACTCGAAAGTGTTAGAGCTAGATATGGAACACACCCTCGTTTGAGCATTCTTGGTCCGATTGAAGCTAGATTGCATCATTTTGATACGATTATTCTTGGCGAGGTTAATGAAGGTGTTTGGCCTAAGCCTGCTCAGGCTGATATGTGGATGTCTAGACCTATGAAAAAAGATTTTGGCTTTAGTTTACCGGAAAAAGCCATCGGCATTCTTGGAGCTGATCTATGTGGCTTTTTAGCTGTACCTCAGGTTGTTATTACACGAGCTGACAGAGTTGATGGCGTGCCTATGAAAAAATCTCGTTGGTTGCTTAGATTTGAAACGGTATTAAAAGCTATGCAATCCGATATTTTAAAAATTACAGATACCGGATTTTCATCTTTAGCGAATCGACTTGATACCCCTAACACATATACCCCTATAAAAGCGCCGGCTCCATGTCCACCGCTGTTTGCTCGTCCTCGACGTTTATCGGCAAGTGGTGTTGATTTGCTTATTCAAGATCCCTACTCTGTTTTTGCTAAATATATCTTAAAACTTTATCCCCTTGATGATTTAGACCAAGAAAAAGATCAGAGAGATTATGGTACGCTTATTCATGCCATTATTGAAGATTTTAATAATATGTATCCAGCTGAACTTCCTGAGAATCCTTTAGATGTTTTAATCACTTTGGGTAAAAAACACTTTGATGATTTTGATATTTCTCCAGATTTAGAAGCATTTTGGTGGCCCAAATTTTTAAAAACTGCCGAATGGATTATTCAACAAGAGAAAGATTATCGTCATTCGGTTAAATTGGTGCATAATGAAATAAAAGGTGAAATTAGCTATAACCTCCCAAACGGTCCTTTTACATTTACCGCAAAAGCTGACCGTATTGACGAACTAAAAGATGGTTGTTTGAATATTCTTGACTATAAAACAGGGAAAATTCCTTCATCAAAAGAAGTGCAAAGTGGTCATGCCTTGCAACTTCCTTTAGAGGGGCTTATCGCTTCTAAAGGTCATTTTGAAACTATTGCCAATACGAATGTTCAAAAGTTAATTTATTGGCATTTGGGTAATTCCGTCTTGGAAATAACGCCTCAAAATGATGATATTTTGCAACGTACTGAAGAGTATCTCTTAAAATTAGTTGAGACTTTTGATTTTGAAACTACTCCTTATCATTCTCGCCCTATTCCAAAGTTTATTCCGAAAAATAGCGACTATGAGCATTTGGCGCGTATCAGAGAGTGGTCTGTTCAAGAAGACGGAGAAAGCAATGAAGACTAATATTGATATTGAAAAAGATAATTTATCTCAATTAGCTACCAAACAACAGTCTTCGGCTTCGAATCCTCTTAATTCTGTTTGGGTGGAAGCTTCGGCGGGAACAGGAAAAACAAAAGTTTTATCTGATAGAGTTTTACGCTTGTTACTTGCAAAAGTTAATCCGGCGAAAATTCTCTGTTTAACTTATACAAAAGCAGCTGCTGTTGAAATGAATGAGCGTATTGCCAAAAGACTTAGTGCTTGGGCGGTTGAAAGTAACGAAGAGTTATCTAAAGAATTAGATAAACTGCTTAATAACGATTACGCTTCAACTAACAAAGAGCAACTTCTCACTTTTGCTCGAACCTTGTTTGCTATCTTATTAGACACTCCTGGTGGAATGAAAATTCAGACCATTCATAGTTTCTGTCAGGATATTCTTAAGCGTTTTCCTTTGGAAGCAGGCATCTCTCCGTATTTTGAAGTTATGGACGATAGGCGTTCTAAAGAGATTTTGCAAAATCTCAAAATCGAACTTTTAAGACAGGCGGATATTGATGCTTCCAGTCCTTTAGCTCAGGCAATTACATATTTGACGCAGCATACGAGTGAATATAAATTTCCCGAAATTATGAATTTAATTACAGAGAATCGGAGCAAAATCGATAATTTGTTGCTAAAATTTGACAATGATATAAATCGTATTATTCAATTATTGGAAGAGAAACTTGCCGTTAAAATTTCTCTTGATGTTGAAGATATTCAACGAGATGTTATATCTTCTATTGATAAGGATAATTTAAAATTCGCTATCGACGCTTTTAATCAGGGGAGCAAAACAGATTTGAGTCGTGCTCAAACTTTTGCAGAAATAGCAACAACCGAATTTTCTTCTTCTCTATATGACAAGTATAAAAAACTTTTTTTAACGGACAAAGGGCAAATCAGAGATTCTTTAGCAACTAAAGCTATCATCACTAAATTTCCTGAAATTTTATCTTTTATGACTAATGAGGCCGATAAAATTCTTATCGCAGAGCAGCGAATCGCCGCATTAAATGTCTTAAAATCTACCGCAGCCGTACTCTATATCGCTCAATGTATTATTTCTCGATATCGTGAATATAAAGAGCTTTATGCTGCTCTTGATTATGAAGATTTGATTGTTATTACACGCCGTTTGCTAGAAGATAAGTCTGTTGCCGATTGGGTATTGTTTAAACTTGATGGCGGAATCGATCATATTTTAATTGATGAGGCGCAAGATACTTCTCCTTCTCAGTGGGCGATTGTTCGGGCATTAACACAAGAATTTTTTGCAGGCTTAGGCTCTTATCAAGATGCTTTGCCGCGCACCGTGTTTGTTGTGGGTGACAGAAAGCAATCTATTTACAGCTTTCAGGGAGCTGATCCTAACGAATTTGATAAGATGTATCATTATTTTGATGAGAGAATCCAAGATTTCAAAAAAGTACATCTTGATGTATCGTTTCGTTCTACAAAAGCTATTATGGATTGTGTTAATTTGCTTTTTGAAGTTGATACAGCAAAAAAAGGCGTCGTTCCCGATGGAGAACATATTAATCACCAACCATTTCGTTTAGGAGATGGCGGAAAGGTTGAAATTTTCCCTCTATTGCATCCGGAAGAAAATGCTTCAAAGGATAAATATAACTGGGTTATTCCGATTAGTCGTGAGCAAAATTCCTCCGTTTCCAATATTCTTGCCAGACAAATTGCTCTAAATATTAAACAAATGGTCGAAAATAAAGAGATTTTAGCTTCAAAGAATCGTCCTATTCGATATGGTGATTTTATGTTTCTTGTTCAACAGCGTAAAAGTTTTGTTGAAGAGTTTGTGCGTGCATGTAAAGACATTGGTGTTAATGTTGCTGGAGTTGATAAGCTTAAACTTTTAGAACAAATTGCCGTGCAAGATTTGATTTCTCTTGGTAAATTTCTTTTGCTGCCTACTGATGATTTATCTCTTGCCGAAGTGCTAAAATCTCCTATTTTCGGCCTTAACGACGACGATCTATTTACCCTATGTTTTAAGAGAAATGGAACTTTATTCAAAAATCTCTTAAAAAATTCTAATTATGCATCTATTGGAAAACAACTTAAATCTTTACTCAATTTAGTTGGGTTTGTTCGTCCATTTGAATTGTTTAATACCGTATTGGTTCAACTTAAAGGACGTTCTAATTTTATTGCCCGTATGGGAAATGAAGTTGAAGATGTTTTAGATGAATTCTTAAATCTTGCTATAATTTTTGAGCAAACGCATACACCTTCTCTTGAAGCTTTTATTTCTTGGATTTTGCAAGATGAAGTTATTATACAAAAAGAGATGGAACAAGGAGAAAGTGATACTGTTAAAATTATGACTGTCCACGGCTCCAAAGGTTTGCAGGCTCCTATTGTTATTTTAGCAGATACAACCAAAATTAAAAACAAATCCAGAAAAAGTGAATTTTTATGGGATAAAGATGAGTTATTTTATTTTCCTCTTTCCGCCAGTTCTTATGACAAGAACTGCAATACAATAAAAAATGCAAATTTAGACGCTGATTTTGATGAATATCGTCGCTTATTGTATGTTGCTCTTACTCGAGCCGAAGATAGACTTTATATTGCTGGTTTCACTAAAACAAAAGATGCTGATGAACAATCTTGGTATAAACTTTTAGCCAATAATCTTACCTCAAACGTTACTCTTCCTGAAGATGATAAACGTATTGTTTATACCGTCCCTCAAGAAAATGAGGTTGAAGTAAAAAATAAAATTCAACAAGTGGTGTCTATTGATGTTGATTATTCAACAATTCTGTCTCCTGCACCGATTGAGAATCCGTTGGCTAAGCCTTACACGCCTTCTAAAGATACTTTAGATGAGGAAGAAATCGTTGCATCTCCGCTGGAAGAACAAGGTAATTTCTATAAACGTGGTACTGTTATTCATAAATTGTTGCAGTACATTGGAGCTCTAAAAGAAACACAACGAAAATTCGCTGCGTTTGAATTTCTGAAAAAACATCTACCTGATTTTACCGAATCTGAGCATAAACAAATTGTCGCAGAAGTCATGAATTTATGTGCATGCTTTCCTGAATTATTTTCTGCAAACTCTAAGGCTGAAGTTCCTATTATTGGCGAAGTAAACGGAAAGATTATTTCTGCTAAAGTTGACCGTCTTCTTGTTCTATCAGATAAAATTGTTATTGTGGATTATAAGACGAATCGTCCGGCAGCAAAAACTCTAGCGGATGTTCCGGAAGCCTATTTTACCCAGCTCCATACTTATAAAGAATTAGTACAACGTATTTATCCAAACAAACTTATTGAAACTTACTTGTTGTGGACTAATACTTGTAATATGATGAAAGTATAAAACTTTGTATTATTATGTAGATATATCTTTAATATTTGAGTGATATAAACTATATTAATATTAGTAAATATTTATTGCGAAAGGGATGACGATGATATCTATTAATGATAGCCAATTTGAACAAGAAGTTATTCAATCTAAAGGATTGGTTTTGGTTGATTTTTGGGCAGAATGGTGTGGCCCTTGCCGTCAGTTAGGTCCAGTATTGGAAGAAGTTTCTAAAGAAATGGGTAATAAAGTAAAAATTTGCAAAATGAATGTTGACGAAGCTCCTGCAACTGCTGCAAGTTTTGAAATTAGAAGCATTCCTACTCTATTCTTATTCAAAGATGGTGAAAAAATCGATTCAAAAGTTGGTTTTAACTCTCAAGCAACTATTGAAGATTGGTTGAATTCGCATATGTAGTTTTTTATTTTTCTAATTCTTTTTTGTAAGAAGCGAGATTATTCTCGCTTTTTCCATTTCTTAGTTATTGCAGCTTTTCTTTATAAGAATCTATACATGACAAAATCTAAATTTATATTCTGTGGTGTACAGCCCGGGTACTATAATATTTCAAAATTCACTCCTGATACCGCAGCGAAAATTGTAGCTCAATTGTTATCTAATAAAAAGATAAATATTCCAGTCTATAGTGCACTTGCGGTCTATCCTTATGATCTTGGATGCCCTTTAGGGGGTGAACCTGTTGCTGCTTTTCAGCTATCTGATTCTTATCAAAATATTCTTGATATAGCTGAGTACTTGAGAAATTCTTTAAATCAAGTGACACTAAATGTGCCACTTTACAAACATGGGCAACCCTCTGTGGGATTTATAGCTTCTGTAATAGGAAATTTGTTTGAAGTTGGCTGTGCTTGGCAGGAAATTGCAAAACAATATCAATTATCTTCAAATATCCATGTTTCTACTGGAATTGTTGATTTAGGTAACGGAAAACTTCTTTTATCCGCAGACGCAAACCCTAAAAATATTCACGATTTATCTCTGTGGCAAAATATTGCTATGGATATTTTTCAAGAACTAAAAATATCTTCTTCATCCTTTCATCATATCGGGTATAATTTTGTTCCCCCTCTTTCTTAGTCATTATATTTTTGTTTTCAAAAAAGGAGGCTAATTTGCCTCCTTTTTCTTTTCCGTGCTTTTTAGTTACCACAGCGGAACACATATTTTCGTATGTGCGAGTTATAAGGGAATAGAAATGAGAACCCTCAAGCCTCCTAATTCGCTATCTCCTAACTCAATTCTTCCACCATGCGATGTAATAATATCTCTTGCAATTGATAAACCTAGTCCAACACCACCTGTTTCTTTGTTGCGCGATTCATCCAAACGATAAAATGCTTTAAATACATCTTCACGCTTGTCTTCCGGAATACCTGGTCCATCATCATCTACAGTTATTTCAAGTTTGTTATTATTACTTTCAAGTGCCACAGCTATATTTTTTCCGTATGTAAAGGCATTTGAAATGATATTTGTTATTGCACGTTTCAATGCTTGTTCTCGGCCTTGAATTGCACTTACTTGATCATTAGTAGAATAGCGAATCATTGCTTTTGTGTTTCTGAATTTATTGATAATACTCAAGATTAATTCATTCATATCAATAAAGGTATTTTTCTCTCCACCTTCTCCTGATACAAATGCCAAATATCCATCCAGCATTTTTTCCATTTCTCCGATATCATCAATAAATTCTTTATTGTCTGGACTTTCTGGAAGCATTGCCAGTTGTAATCTCATTCTAGTTAATGGGGTTCTTAAGTCGTGAGAAACACCTGCCAGCATTTGAGTTCTTTCTGAAATTTGTTTTTGAATTCTCTCTTTCATTTTGATAAAAGCAATACCTGCTTTTCTTACCTCTGATGAACCATACGGCTTAAATGGCGTATTTATTCCTTTACCAAAATCTTCTGCAACCTGTGCTAAAGTTGCTATTGAACGCACCTGAATGCGTAAAAATAGAGTTGCAACCAAAAATAACAATAATGAAGTTCCCACCATCCAAGCTACAAAACCAAATATTGATGTACTAAAAATACTTTTAGTTGAGGTTGTAAATCGATACAATCCCTCTGGAGCTTCAATTAAAATAATAACATCGTCTTTATCATTAGCCAGATATACGCTTGTTATTGAATTTGGGAATTTTTGATGCAAAGACTTTTCTAAGAAGCCTGTTACAATCTTATATTCCTTGTCATAGTGTGTATTGGCCTTTACTTTTAATTGTTCATCTCCAGTTATCAACTCTAATTTTATCCCATAGTTTTGTTTATATAAATCTATCATTTCCGGCAAAATATATTCATTTTGGGAAATTGTTTCTACAGCAAAGGCAACATTATTTGATAAGTTATCGGATAGTCTTCGGCCAACTTTTTCCCAGTTTCCGTTAAAAAAGGCTACAACAGACACAACTTGAACTAGTATTAGAGGTATAAAAATTAATAACATTGTTCTGAAAAAAAGTGTATTTGGAAATATTTTTAATTTTAAATATTGCAACACTCTATCTATCTTATCAGGAAATTTTACATGCATTTTGCTCTCCTTAGTCTGAAATTAACATATACCCTTTTCCTCTTACTGTTTGTAAATAACGAGGATTTTTGGTATCTGTTTCGATTTTTTTGCGCAATCTTGTAATCTGAACATCTACTGTTCTTTGATTTTCTGTTACGCCTAAAACTTCTGCTAAATCATCTCTGGTATATACTTCTCCAATATTATTGCCAAATAAATTTAACAATGCTTTTTCTACCGGCGTTATGTGGATTATTTTTCCATTATTATCTCTAAGCTCGCCTTTTTCTATATCATAGCTCAGACCATGGAAAATTAATTTCGACGATAATTCTTTTGCCTTAATTGCCCTTTTTAGTATATTATTGATACGAAGCACTAATTCCTTTGGTTCAAACGGCTTTGCGATGTAATCATCTGCCCCTGCTTCCAGTCCACTAATTCTATCGGATGTTTCTCCCATTGCTGTTAGCATTATTACAGGAATCGTATTTCCACTTGTTCTTAAATTATTTAAGAATTCTAATCCCGTTATTTTGGGCATCATTACATCTACTATTAATAAATCAAAGGTATAATTATGGATAAAATTTTCTGCTTCTACTGCATCTTTTGCCGCAGAAACAAGAAAACCTTGTTCTCGCAAATATCTTTGCAGGAGACTACGCAAACGTGTATCATCATCTACGACTAATATATGTTTTTTAGCCTCCTGCATTATATTTCTCTATTTTTTCGCTTTTGTAGCTGTTTTTTTATTTTTTGCAGCTTTATGTGTTATTTTTTCTTTTGATTGAACGTTTGCTTTTGTTCCAACCTTTGTGTCTTTAGCTTTATTCTCATTTTTGATGTATTCTAAGCTTTTTTCAAAGTATTGATATCCCGTAATAAAAGTTAAGACACCAGCAATCCAAAGCAAACATTCTCCAATATTAGCCCAAATCCACCATCCCTTGAACAAAATCATGGCTAATGCAGTCATTTGGAAACCTGTTTTCCATTTTGCAAGACGAGTTACGGGTAAGCCCACATTTACTTCTCTTAAAAATTCTCTCAAACCGGAAACAAGTAATTCGCGGCACAAAATAACAAATACTGGAATATAACTTATTTCGTGTATCATTCCAGGTTTTGCTAATATAACAACTAATGCTGTTGCAACTAAAAGCTTATCTGCGATTGGGTCCAGCAAGCGCCCAAAAGCAGAAACTTCTCCTCTGTCCCTTGCCAATTTACCATCAAAATAATCGGTAATAGACGCAGCAATAAATAAGATTCCGGCCATATAGTTAAAGAACATACATTTAGTATATACTGATAAGAAAATTAGCGGTATGACAACAATTCTAGAAATTGTCAGCAAATTCGGTAGACTATACACGACACATTCCTTTCTTTTAATTTACGTTCACAGTTATTTTTGTTTATCATAATCTGTTTTTTTATTTATGGAAGTAATTATATATGTTTTCAGCTGTTTTTTTATTGATTCCAGATACTTTGCTTATATCTTCTACTGAAGCGTCTTTTATTGCGTCTACTGAGCCAAAGTGATACAGCAAATCTTTTTTACGCTTTCCACCAACACCTTCTATATCGTCTAGACTTGATTTTGTCATTGATTTTGCTCTTCTTTTGCGGTGTGTTCCTATAGCAAACCTGTGGGCTTCATCTCGTAAAGTTTGTAGATAAAAAGCTATTGGTGATCTGTACGGCAATGCAAAACTTTCTTTCCCTATTTGGTGATAAAATTCTTTTCCGGCATTTCTATCTACTCCTTTAGATATTGCTATAATATTTATACCGCTTAAATCATACTCTGCTAAACTTTCATGTACAGCATGCAACTGGCCCAAACCTCCGTCCAGCAATATGACATCAGGTCGATTTTCCGCACTCATTCTCTCAAATCGGCGATGTAAAACCTCTTTCATCATCGCAAAGTCATCGTTTGTAATTGTTTTATCCTTTATATTAAATGTTCTATATGATTTTTTATCAAATCCTTCGGGGGTTGCAACAACCATTGCTCCCACAGCATAGCTCCCCTGATTGTGGGAGTTATCATATATTTCAATTCTGGAAGGCATTTTAGGCAAATCAAAATATTTTTGCATTTCTTCTAAATTTTTGTGAATGCTTTGGTGTTCGGCTTGACGACGCTCAATTGCGGCCAACGCATTTTTCTTCGCATTCTCCAAGAGTTTATATTTATTTCCTTTACTAAAATTGCTTATTTTTGTGTTTAACGCATTTTCAAGAAGTTCTTTATTCTCTAAATTTTCGGATATAAAAATTTCCTTGGGCGGAATATGATTTGTGTAGAAGCTACTCAAAAAAGCCTCCACTACTTCTGCCGGAGATGCTTCTTCTGTTCTTTTAATAAAATACGGTGCATTACCACAGTTTTGACCTCCCCTAATAAAAAATATTTCTATACAGTACCATTCATCTTTATATGCTATACCGATTATGTCTACAGATTTTAAGCCCGAATATTCCAGATTAGCATGTGTCTGTATTCCTGTTAATGCCCTTATACGTTCGCGTAAGACTATTGCTTCCTCAAAGTTTTCTGCCTCACTCGCTTGTTGCATTTTTTCAGATAATTCCTCTTGTATAGATGTACTTTTTCCTTCTAAAAAAGCCACTACCTCTTTTACTAATTTTGCGTACTCTTCTTTGCTTACTTTGCCAACACATGGTGCGCAACATCTTTTAATTTGATATAATAAGCATGGGCGCTCTCTGTTATAAAACATATTATCTCGACAACTTCTCAACATAAATACTTTTTGAATAGTGTCCATTACTTCATTTACTGCCGTTGCACTTGCATATGGACCAAAATATCGGCAATTTCCGCCTCTATTTCCTCTATATTTCCTAAGCGCCGGATATTCTTCTTGCAAATTCAACATTAAATGTGGATAGGATTTATCATCTTTTAATAAGATATTATATTTTGGGTGGAGCTTTTTTATTAATTCATTTTCTACAACTAGAGCTCTGTTTTCATTTTCTACAATAATAAATTCCATCCTTACAACTTCAGCGACCATTCTCTGTAATCTTGTTGTTAGTTGTTCAATTCTTGTGTATGCAACTATTCTTTTCTTGATGTTTTTGGCTTTTCCGACATATAGAACCTCGTCTTTTTCATTAAGCATCCTGTATACCCCAGGGGCTTCCGGTGCAATTTTTACATTTTGACGTAAAACTTCCACTCCTCTTTTAATATCAAACATCTAATCTCTATACTCCCATTTTTCCCCATCATATTGGCAATCATACTTTTGATATTCTGGTTTTAGTATAAATATATCTCCTAATCCTGTATAATTATAGTATGTTTTTAGCAGTGCTTGATCTATTTTATGTATTGGTATATTGCGTCCCCTTTGTTCCCAATAGGTATCCCAATACACTCCTGCAGATATAAGTTTTGGCTTTTTTGATATAATTAAATCATTTAAATTCTCTTTAGGAAATATTCCTGTTTTTTCTCCTAGAACATCTATTTGACCAAGTAATATTGCATAGTATCCAGCATCTTTGGCTTTTAGATTATAAACAGAATAATATCCATTAATTGCAAAGTCACACGGCGTTAGCACATTAAAAGCTAATTCATAACCATTTTGATACGCTTGTTTTGGACGCTCAATTTTATATGTTGTTTCATAGTTGTACCATAATGAAAAAAACAAATATCCTGTTCCCAAAACTATTTTGACAATCCTATTGTTGTAACATCTATCTATCAGCATTATTGTCATCATCATACCTAATATTAGCCAAAATATGCTATAATGTAGAAATGCTGAAAAATAAAAAAGACGCAAAATACTTTCTTCCACAAACATAAAACTAATGATTTTTTCAAAAATATTACCTTTTATCAGAAAATAAATTGTCGCTATGCCTCCTAATGGAATAAATATGTAGAATTCAAAATATTCTTGTGGTGGAAACACTATTCTATTTTGTGCAAAAATCTCTGGAATACGTGTATTGTATGGAAAATTTGACTGCCAATATAACTGTAATATATCTTCATAATACAAATATGCACACCATACCCCTAGTAATAATACTGGAAGTATACATGACAGTGAAAAGTCTTTAATTTTTATTTGTCCCTTGTATAGCCAGTATGTTATACTTATTGCCGGAATGATTAAATTAATTAAAGTTTTTTGTGTAAACATAAAAGCAACAAAAAAACATAAAAAAGAAACAACTAATTTCCATAACTGTTTATTCTCTATATACTTGAATAAGTACAACAATCCTATGAATAAAAACATATATGCAAATGTATCTGGACGAAAATTTAAAGCCCACTGAATTGAATATGATGATACTATTACCGCGCACAAAAATAGTCCAGATAACTTACTATTTTTATTTAAAACCATTATTTGATATTGATAATATGCCATTATACAAACAGCCATATAGCTTATTTGATTAAATATTGAGAAAATTAGTTTGTTGTTTATTAATATATTTACTAATGGGGCGGACAGATACCATATTAGTGGATTATGATGTTGGAAAAAGTCTTTGTATGGAATGTATCCTTGCCAAATCAACCATGAAAAGTGTAAGTGTTCTATATTATCACCGTTAGCTTTAACAACAAAGCAATATATATAACTACATATCAGAACCGTAGTAAAAATGTATATCCATAGTAACTTTTGTATTTTATTTTCTATCATATATCCAATCTCTTTCTTCCATATCATAATGACAATTTTTTCCATGATATTCATATTTTAGAATGTACATATCCTTAAACGGTGTTGGTAAATAATATTTATTTAAAATTTCTGGTGCAATTTGTTGAACATAAACATTTGCACCTCGATTTAAATAATAATTATTCCAATAAATCCCTCCATTTACTAATTTGGGTTTATATTTTAGAACTAACGCGTTCAAATCTGGTTTTGTGTGTATTTTTAACTCATCTCCAGCAATATCTATGTGTCCAAACAGCGACCAATAATAATGAGGATCTTTACTCAATATTGACTGGCTGCTTAAAAATCCGCTTAGAATATAATCACACGGAGTTACATTTGCATTCAGATATCTGACGAAACTTCTATCTGTTGTTCTATATTGCAAATAACGCGTTTCAGATATTCCTGCATAGTAAACAGATAAAATTAATAGTATATATATATATACCATATTTTTTTGAGCCATTCTTGCAATTAAGACACTGTTTAAATACACTGTAAATATCATCATTGGTAACATATAGTATGGTGCTATTGAAAAATAAAAACATCGTTGCAAAAGTTCTAAAACGAATAAAATAGAAACTGTTTTATACTGTATACTAGTCTTTCGCCATTGCGTTACAATGCTTACCAGAGCTAGCGTGACAGAGAAATAAAACACTTGATAATCTAGTACATCTATCTTTCTATTTCCATAATATTCCTGCATTCTAATATTAAATATGAAGTTTGAGTGCCAGTATAAACTTAATATGTCTTCTTTGTATAAAAAAACCACAAACAACGTTGTACCCAATACCGGAACAATTAGTGCTAATAAAATATTTTTAATAGGTGTCTTTTCTTTATAAAATATATAAATACTAATCACTCCCAAAGAAGCTAAAACTGTTAGTATTTTTTGCGTAAACATTACCGCAACAAAAAAACATATAAACGAGCATACTAAATCTTTACATTTTTTATATTGCCAATATGTAAATAAAAAATATATTCCCCATGCAAAAAACAGAGCCATAAACGTATCTGGATTGTAATTAAAGCAGTATATGTAGTAGTATGGCGGACACAAAACCAATAAGCTTAGTAATGAAGCATACTTATTCGCAAAAAAGGTTTTACATGTTTTATAAACAGCAAAAAATGTAGCTATTCCGGTTACTAAAGAAACACCATGCGCTATGTCTAAAACATAAAGTATATTTATAGGATTTTTTATAAGCAACATCAAAGGGGCAAAGGTATACCACAGCAACGGATTGTGGTGTTGAAAAAAGTCTTTGTATGGTACTTTTCCATTTGCTATAAGCCACGTCGCATGGATATGCTCTACATTATCCCCATTTCCGGTTTCTGTAAAAAATATTGTCCATACAGCAAATCCTACGCCATATGCTAACAAAAGCCAAATTATTGCTTTAGCGAATATTTTTGCAAAATATCCTTTTTCTATTTCTGATGTCATTCTGCCTCGCTTTGACACAATCTTTGTTACTGTTATTTTAGGAAACTAAAGTTAAAAACTTTCTAACTTATTTGTTTTTTATCCTTGCTACGGCAATAGGTATATATGGGGCATTCATCACATTGCGGACTTTGAGCTTTGCATATATATCTTCCAAACAACACCAACCAATGATTTGCATTGATAATATATTTTTCAGGTAAGACTTTAAGCAAATCTTCTTCTACTGCAAAAGGTGTTTTTCCTTGACTAAAATCGAGCCGATGAGAAATTCGCAAAACGTGCGTATCAACAGCCAAGGCTGGTTGTTTATACCAGACATTTAGTACAACATTAGCTGTTTTACGCCCTACTCCGGCAAGAGTTACTAAACTTTCTCTATCGGAAGGTACTTCTCCGTTAAATCGTTCTATCAAATCTTTGCTCATAGAGATAATATTTTTGGCTTTATTATTAAATAAGCCTATTGTTCGAATGTAAGAAATCAGCTTTCCCTCACCCAATTCCAACATTTTTTGCGGTGTATCGGCAACTTTAAACAACTCTTCCGTCGCCTTATTTACTCCCTTATCTGTTGTTTGTGCCGATAGCATAACGGCTACAAGCAAGGTATATGCATTTGTGTAATTTAGTTCACACTGAGGATTGGGATTTATTTGATTAAAAATCTCCATTATCTCCAATATTTCTTGTTTCTTACGCATCTTCCCTCAACTATGCTTTAACACCGCCTGCACCAGCTGCTTTAGGAGCATCGGCATCTAGAGGCCATCTTGGTCTCGGCTTAAAATCCAACTCACTCGTATAACCTTTGCGAAAACGCTCTAAGCCCGCCCAAGCAATCATTACACCATTATCCGTACAAAAACGAATCGGCGGAGCTGCAAATATTAAATCATTATCATCTGCCAACTTTTGCAATTTCGCGCGCAGATATGTATTTGATGCCACACCTCCGGATACAACCAAATTCTTTCCCGTCGGGTATTTTTCTTTAAAATATGTAATTGCTCTTTTTAACTTACGACACAAACAATCTGTCGCCGTGTATTGAAAACATGCGCAGATATCCGCCAAATCGTGCTTTGGAATATCTGCATGCGCTATTTCCCCATCTGACGCATAGGTTTCTACAATTTTTCTCACCGCGGTCTTCAACCCTGAAAAAGATAAGTTACAATCTTGACTACCAATCAACGGACGGGGCAGAGTGAATCTACTTTCATCCCCTGATGCTGCTAGTTTTTCAACAGCAGGGCCTCCTGGATACCCTAATCCTAACATCTTTGCCACTTTATCAAAAGCTTCTCCGACCGCATCGTCTATGGTAGTTCCTAAACGTTCATATTTATCAACATCTTTTACAACTAGTATTTGGCAATGGCCTCCCGATACCAATAACAACAAATATGGAAAGGTTACATCATTACTGATACGAGCTGCTAAGGCATGCCCCTCCAAATGGTTTACCGCAATAAAAGGCTTTTTTAGAGCTATTGATAACGCCTTGGCAGTCATCACGCCAACAACAACACCTCCTATTAACCCAGGGCCTGATGATGCAGCTATTGCGTCCACATCAGACAAAGTCAAATTTGTTTTAGCAAAACATTGTTCTAGTATATTATCTATATGGTCAAGATGTGAACGAGCAGCAATTTCTGGGACAACTCCTCCAAATGCTTTATGCTCTTCTTGAGAGAAAAGAGCCTCACCTAAGATTTCTTTTTTTTCATTAACCAATGCTGCAGCTGTTTCATCACAACTACTCTCTATTCCTAAAACTATCATTTCTTTTTCCAATAAATATTGAAGTTTATTTTTTTATTTTATAAACTATATTTCAAATAATGCAATCAACTATTGTATAGAGGAGGCACAAAATGTCAGATAAGCCTGTTAAATCCGATAATAAAAGAACTAATAAGAATTATCTTAAATGGATTACTATCGGATTTATGGTCGTTGTTGCTGAAATTATAGCTATTACCAGCTCCTATTTCCTTATCGAATCGAAAAATAAATCTCAACAAATAGCTTTTGATAATCTGAGCCGAAAAATATCCCAACAAAACACTTATATCTCAGAATTACAAAATTTACCTTCTGTTATTTCTTCTAATTCTCAAAAAATAGCAGAAACTCAAAATAGTTTAAAATCTATCGTAGATAGTTTTAACTCCTTAAAAGATGAAGTTGGAAATAACAAACTGGGGATTTTAACACAACAATTTGGTTTATTAGCTCATAAAATTGAAACAATTGAAGAAACTAAAAATTCAGAGGTTCTCGCTCTTAGTGTTGCTTTAATCATAAAAGAAAATGCACTTTATCATCGTAGTTTTGCTGATGAAACAAATATTTTGATTCAGTTAACTAAAGACCAACCTCTATTAACTTCTTATGTGCAAACTATTTCTAATATGAAAAATCTTTACATTCCAGATGATTTGCAACTTTCTGCTCGGTTTAAAGAAATTGCAGCGAATCTTGATTTTGAAAATGATAAGGCATTACCATCTAATGATTCTTCTTCTCTACAAAAAAGCACAATGGAAAAAAGCATTGCTTTAATTAAAGATACTGTTGCCGGACTTAATTTTGATAAAGTAGTAATGGTTAAGAAAAATATTCAAAATGATGCTCAAGTTTCTCTTATTCGTAAAATTACAAATTTTGTTGAACAGCATGACTTTAATAATGCCATTAACCTTATTCAAGCTTCTCCAGATTTTCAAAAACTGAATAATGTAGAATTGAATACTTGGATTGATGATGTAAAAAGAAAAATTATTTTCGATGAAGCTCTGTCTTTTATTATTTCATCAGAACTCAATGCATTAAGAGAAGATTTTTCTGCTAATGATAGTATTCAATAAATTGTTTAGGAGAATTTATATGTTTCGTTCCATCTTAAAGCCGATTATTTTCATTTTTATCCTTCATGGAGTTCTTTTTGTTATAGACAGAGATGGAACAATAAACATTACTCTAAATAACCATTCTAATTATTTTTCCATTGGTTATTTTTGTCTCTCTTTTATCGGTTTATTTCTTGTTTATGAATTATCTCTTATTTTTTTTCAATTTATTGTCAACCTCATAAAAAATGATGTTTTGTTATCTAACCATTCTTTTCGAGGTGATAAAGAATCTATTGAAAATATACAAGCAGCTAATAAAGATAAAATTGTTTTAAGCAGAACTCAATTTGATGAAGCAGCCATTCTTATTGTTAAAACACTTGGCGCTATCACAGCTGGATTAATGAATGATGCTCGTCGTTTACTCGTTTCTTTAAGAAAAATTGTTGGTGATGATGCCATTATTGATATTCTTATGATGAAAATATACAAAGGAGAAAAAAATTTTGATAAGATGGAACAACTCTCTCAAAAGTTAATACAAAATGAAGATATTCAGTTAGTTGGTATGAAAGCAGCTCTAGAAGCTCAAATACAGAAAAAAGAATTTACTGAAGCTCTTAAAACTGTTAATCAAGCCTTTGAAGTGCGTCAAGATTTGTATTGGGTTATAAGCAGTGCATTTCTTCTTCGAGCAAAAAATAATGATTGGCTTGGAGCTTTGGAAGTTTTGGAATCGGGAATCGAAAAAAATATTACTCCAGATAAAAAAGCATCTAGACTTAAAGCTGTTGCTTTATATGAACTTGCTCAGCAAGCCTTGAACGATAATGATAAAATAAACTTTTTTAAATTTATAACACAAGCTCTACAGGAAAATAGTAAATTCATTCCCGCAGCATTGGATTTAGCTAATTATTATGTAAAGAACGACAATCAAACAAGAAAAGCGGAAAAAGTTTTGTATGATATGTGGATTGAAAATCCATGTTATGAGGTTGCCATAGCTTATTTGAAATTATTTAAGGATAGTAGTGGAGAACGCATTCAACGTATGGAAAAACTTTCTCTCGCTAATAATAAAAGACCTTCTTTGAATAATTTGATTCTGGCTGAACTTTATTTAAAAGCTAAAAAATATGCAAAGGCGAAAACTGAGTGTAAAATCTTTTTATTAAAAAATCCCGCAACTCAAAAAATCGCTGAAATTATTGAGGAGCTTGATGAAAAAACGCATAAAAAAGATTCTTCAAAAGTTAGTTTTATGCAGTCTCTTACACAGAAATTTACGCACTTAGGAAAAAATAATCTGTCTTTAGATAACTGTCCTAAAGATTTCCAATGGGTTTGTGCTAATTGTGGACATATAGAAGATCAGTGGACACCCATTTGCTCAAAGTGTGGAGAAATTGGTCGTAGCTATTGGCATCTTTATGTAGACAATAACGTAACTGATACTGATGAAAATTAGAAATACTATGTTTTTTTATAGGGAGGTATTGAGATGAACTATCAAGAGTTACAAGAAATATGGGCAAAAAAATATGAAACAGTTCCGTCTCAATTGGAAAAATTGAAACATATTCGTTCTGTTGCAACGGCATTTAATACGAATATTGATGCTATTTTAAAAATTAAAGGAAGCACTTTAAAGAAGTTAATTGTCGAAAATAATATTCCTATTAATGAAATCCAAGATATCTCTATATCAGGTTTTTCTAGACCTTCTGATGTTATTATTGGGATTGTTAAATGCTTTAGCCGTGGAATTGCTGAAGAGTGGGTTACTGATGATATAAATATTTATAGTTGGATGGAAGAAAATTTGGGTTATAATCGTCTTCAAATGGGGGGACAAGCGGGTATTATTGCTAATGCTTTAGCTTTATTGGGAGTTAAAAAGGTTCTGGCTCACACAAATTCTCATCCTAAATTGCAGGCGCAACAGTTCTTAAATTTGGATAATTTATTCGGATTTAATGATAATGGTATTCCTGAAAAAGCTGTTAATATTTCACGAGAGACTGATATTCCTCTTATTCATTGGATTATTGAATTTGATAAAGGTGATAGCTTTCAAATTGGAGATAAAACTTTTATCTGTCCAAAGTCGAATCGTTTTATTGCAACATATGATCCTCTAAATATGAAGCTTGTCATGAATAAAGGGTTTATAAATTATTTAAATACGCACAAAATTTCATATCTTTTACTTTCCGGTTTCCATCCTTTATTAGAAAATAATGGTGGTGTTGATTTAGTTAAAAATACTATTCCTGTTTTGCGGAAATGGAAAAAGCATAACCCTAATTTAATTATTCATCTTGAAATTGCTTCTACGCAGGATATTGCTGTTAGAAAAGCGATTGTTAAATATATTGTTCCTTTTGTTGATTCTGTTGGCTTAAATGAACGTGAAACTATTGATTTACTAAATATTTTAGGTAAATCTGATTTAGCTTCAGATATTGAAAAAAATACGACAAGCGATAGATTGTTTGATGCGCTTATTTTCTTAAAAAAGTTACTAAACGTTAAACGTATTCAGTTGCATATGTTTGGTTTATACATGACACTTCAAGATCATGATTTTATTCACTCTGCAGAGCAAAATTTAAAAGGTATGATGACTGCAGCCGTTGTTTCTTCAAGTAAGGCGTATAATGGCGAACTAACTCAGTATGGAGATGCTATTAAAACTTTGGGATTGTTTGTTTCTCAACAAAGTCTTAATGAATTGAGCAACTTATCAGGCAAACTTCATGAGCCTGACTTATTAATTAAAGGGATTTGTCGTGTTGAAAATTATATTTTAAGTGCAGTTCCTACTATCATTATTGACAAACCTAAGACGCTCGTCGGGATGGGTGATACAATATCGTCTGTTTCTTTACTTGCTGGTTGTTGATAAAATTTCTATTCCACAAGTACAACGACCGATTGTGTAAGTGTAACAGCGTACTATCCGAGTGGGTGTGTAGAAGGAAGTGAAGCGTGT
>CALXTN010000005.1 GCA_944391405.1 uncultured Alphaproteobacteria bacterium
ATGTTATATAGTGTTTTCCGCTTTCTGGATAAAAATCATTGGTAATCCCTTGCAGATGGATGTCTTGTTTCTGTATTTTTAATCCAGTTTCTTCAAGAGCTTCACGGATAGCTGCTTGCTCGTTGGTTTCCCCATATTCCATGTGCCCTCCAGGGGGGCACCAAGTGCCTTTTCCATGTTCGCTTTTTCTTAAACCTAAAAGAAGTTGTTTGTTAGCGTTAAAAATATATAGGCCTACACCTACTTTAATTTGCTTTTCCATATTTTTCCTTATATTTATGAAAAAAGCCACATCATGTGGCTTGTGTTATTTTATTCCAGCCAGTATTCTATTGTGGATACAACGCGAACAGTTTTTTCTATTTGTTGAGATTCAAAGCTTCCTGAAATTTGTTCGCGAGGAAGAATCGAGAAAACGCCTTGATTTGCATGACGTATTTTTCCTACTTTGCTTTCAGAACTTTTGGCAAATTCAAAAGCGGCTTCTTTGGCATTTTTTGTTGCTTCTTCTAGCATTTGCGGTTTAATTTCGTTAAGTCTTGTGAATATGTAAGATACGGGATAGTCGTAAGATGAGCCATCGAAGATGATTCCTTTGGCAATCAAATTGTCTGTTTGTGGGAGTGATTTTTCTACTAAATCAACGTTTGTGCTTCTTACGGTTATTGTTTGGGATAAGATAAAACGCATGTCATTATTATTATTGTTGCGATACGGATTTGCCATTAAGTCAGTGGTTAGGATGCGTTCTGATTTAATTTCATTGCTGTTAAATCCTTGTGTTTTTAGGAATTCGTTGATTGTGGCAGCCTGTGAGGTAATCTTTTTTTGAGCATTTAATAGTTCGTTACCTGTAACAGTAAATTTTAATTTCCATATGGCTAAATCGGCTTTAACATTCATTTCTGATAAGCCTTTGACGGTTACAGAATTATTATCTAATTTCGCTTTGTAATAATAGTATCCAGGGAAAAATCCACCTAAAATCAGTCCTACTGCCAGAAATACGGATGCAATAATTTTTTTCATAATCAACTCCTCTAAATATGGTTAGTTTTATAAATTCAATCCTATTTTTAAATTTGCCAAGATACAAGAAAAACTTTACTCCCACGAGTAAAGTTTTTTGTTTTTTTAGAAAAATCATTTAGTTGATTTTTAGATCATCAATCCAGCCAGATATGCCAAAAGTGCGATTTCCATATCCAACCCAACCATCTTTGTTTACAGTGCATCCAGTGCATTGTTTGGTTAAATCTGTGATGGTGTTTTGAGTCCCGCCTCCTCCATGAGTTATGAACGGTATGATTGTTTTACCTTTGAGATCGTTATTAGCAAGAAAACTGCTTACAGCCGGTGCTATTGTTCCCCACCAGTTTGGTGAACCTATGAAGATGATATCATATTGGGCGATATTTTCTACTTTACCTTTTAAGCTAGGACGAAAACCTTCATTGATTTCTCGTTTAGCTTGAGCTGTTGTTGCGCGATATTCTTCCGGATAGGTTTGTTCGGTTTCTATACGATAAAGGTCGCCACCAATCTTTTCATGAATAGCTTCGGCAACTTCTTTTGTGTTACCTGACCATGAATAGTAGGCAATTAGGATTTTTTTATTTGTGGTCATGTTGATATCCTTGTTTGGCTCAGCATTACTATTGGTTATGGTTAAAATGACAGTACTTAGTACGTAAAGTGATTTTTTTATTATATTCAGTATTTTATTTCTCATATGTCTCTCCTTTCAGCTTTTTTGTGCTGTCAGTATAATTTTTAGAGTATACTCTAAGTCAAGCGCTTTTTGTTAAAATTGCGTATAAATTTATTGATTAATTTTTTTTGAAAAATATAGTCCTACTTCAAATAACGCATATGTTGGGAGGGTTAACATTAGCTGGCTTACCACATCAGGTGGAGTGAGAATGGCTGCTATAATCAGTATGAGCGTAAATATATAAGGGCGTTTTGATTTGACTGTTTCATAAGAGCATATGCCTGATTTTATTAAAGAGTATGTGATTAGGGGAAATTGGAACATTAAGCCGAAGATTACGGAAAGCCATAAGCTTAATCCGATAACATTTGATATGCCTAGCGTTGCTTTTAGTTCTGATGTTGCAAAACTTGCTCCGAATTTGATGATTAAAGGAAGTATAAATGTAATGCAAAAGATTACACCAAGAATGAATAAGAAACTGGAACTTAAAACTATCTTTTTTATGAACTGTTTTTCATTTTCATATAAAGCTGGAAGGATAAAATTCCACAATTGCCTTGCGATGTATGGGAAACAAAGCAATAAATCAAGTACAAGTGCTAATTTAATTTGCAAAATGAAAACTTCGGCTGGGGAGAAAAAATTTAGTGTGACAGGTGTGTCTTGAATTAATTTTTGTATTAACCAATCCAAAAAATGCGGAGATGCAAATAAGGTTAAAGGAAGAATTATTCCTAGTGCGGTTAGGCAACGTAATAAGGTCTTTCGCAAAGCTTCTAAATGCGAAATTAAACTTTCTTCTTCTGAATTTTGTTTGTTTTCTTGCATTTATTCTTTTTTGCTGTTTTTCTCTTCGTCTTGTTGGGCGACTTTTTCAATTGTTTCTTTTAAGTTATCTGCTTCGTTTTGAAGGGCTTCTTTAGCTTTTTTATATTCATAAGATGCTTTACCAAAGGCTTTGGCTAATTCTGGAATCCGTTTTCCGCCGAAGAGTAATAATACGACAACTAGTATTAGTAAGAGTTCGCTTAATCCGATAGACATATTTGACTCCTTTTATTGTTTAAGTGTTTTTTGAAATTCGGTTGCATTAATTTTTATTGCTGATACGGGGCATACAGCTTGGCATGCTCCGCAGCCGATACATCTTTCAGTATCAATTTTTGGAAAATCTCCTTGCGCTTTGGTTATAGTGGAGCGAGGACATTCCATTACGCATAGTCCACATTGTATGCACGAATCGATATTAACTGAGGCTAAACCAATTTGCGTATGTTGTTTTTCTTTTAGAGTTAGTCTTTTTATAGCACCGCTGGGGCATACTTCAGAGCATTTGTGGCAATTGTAATCGCAAAAGCTTTTTTGGTATTTTAGATGTACAACTGGGAATTCATCGTTGGCTTTTTGAATTATTTTCATGGGACAGTTTGCAACGCATAAATTGCAATTTAGGCATTTATTGGCAAATGTTTTACTATCTCTTGCTCCAGGGGGAAGTAGAATATTTTTTAATCTTTTAGCAACGTTTTCGCCTAGTTTTATACTATTTTTGTAGGCGATTGTCAAAATTGCTAAAGCACCAGCACTGATTAGAAAACGACGACGTCCAGTATTAATTGGTGTAGTTCCTCTTTGTTTTTTTTCTTTTTCAAAAGAAATTCCACTATTGTGGCAGAGACTTAAACAGCGAAAGCATTTTATGCATGTTTCATTATCAACGCTTTTATTTTTGAAATCAATACAATCTGCAGGGCATTTCTGAGTACAGAGACCACACGCGACACAGGCGTCTTTGTTTATGTTAATTTTGTATAAAGAGTGTTTTGCAATTATTCCCAAGATTGTACCGACAGGACAGATGTTTGTGCAGAAATATCTGCCCTTAAACCATGTTAAAAGCGCAATGACGGCTATCAGGGTTAATCCGTATGTGGCTCCACTGACTGCTGATCCAAAAATAGAATAAGGATCTATTAGGCGCATTAGGTATGCGGTTCCTCCTAATAGAGTACCTAATGTTAGTGCCGCTATGAAATATTTTAATGGCGAATTCTTTTGGGTGGGGTGTTTTTTACGATGGAAGATAAGCAAATATAATTCTTGTAGTAGCCCGAGAGGACATATTGTGGAGCAGTATATTCTTCCAAAGAGAAAAGTTATAATGAGGAGGAGGGTAATTAGTATTCCTGACGATATGGTAAAAGTGGTGATAGAGCTCTGTATTAGAGGAGTAATATTTATATTAAATATTTTGATGGGATAAAATAACCCTAATAGTCCGCCGATGCTTATGATGGCCATCAGGAGGGCAATGGTTATCCTTGTTTTTTGAAGTGTTTTAGCTTTTAGCATCTTATTTTCCTCTTCTGTCGTCATTTTAAGAGTACTCGTCTAGATGTTTTTTATCAAGATTTTTTCAAGGTTATTAGCTTTTATTTCATAAAAAAGCAGGTAATATACCTGCTCTTTTTACGTATTTATGTTATATGTTTTTGCCCATTTCGTAGGCTTCTTTTAGCGCAGGACTTCCTTTTATGTCTCCAATTTGCCAAGCGTCGGTTCCATAAATAACACCTTTTTCATGAGCGTTGTTTAGACAGTCTTCAGTAAAACCGCGAAAACTTTCCAATACGCGTTCCATATTGGCTCGACTGTTGTCGGCAGCGGCTAAGATAAAGTAAAAATCTTTGTTGCTAATTTCTTCATATCTTGGAACGGTTCTATCAATCAGGGTTTTCATTTGTCCGTTCATATTGTAAAAATAAACGGGTGTGCCCATGACAATTACGTCGGCATTTACCATTTTATCTAAAATTTTTACCATATCATCCTTTTGTACACATTTGTGGGTGGTGTTGCAAACCCCACATCCGCGGCAAAAATTTATTTGATAGTCGTTTACGTGTATTTTTTCTATATTATGACCTGCTTCTTTGGCTCCTTTTATGAATTCATCGCAAAGAACATCGGAATTTCCGCCTTTGCGAAAACTTGCAGATAATACAAGAACGTTTTTGCTCATCATTTATACTCCTCATTTGTTACAGGTTCTAACCATGTGGTTGTATTGTTGGGAACGTTGGTTTCAAGAGAAATGTGCGTAAACCAAGAATCTGGCGCTGCGCCATGCCAATGTTCAATGTTGGGGGCTATGCGAACTATGTCTCCTTTCTTTAAAATTTGTATTTTCCCATTCTTTTCTTGGTAGCGTCCCTCTCCATTTAAAATCAGTAAAATTTGTCCGCCACTGTGTTTATGCCAGTTAGTGCGTGCTCCAGGTTCAAAAGTGACGTTGCCTATCGGGGCGTTGAATGTGTCATCTTTTTTACTTAGCATATTTAAGTAGGTTTGTCCGGTAAAAAATTGTCCGTAAGGATTTTTCTCGCCTTGGGCAAAAATGGTGTCTATTGGTGCTTTGTTCATTTCGGTGGCTCCTGTAATTGATGTTGTTAGGGTTAAAATAATTGTGCTTAGATATAAAATCAGTTTTTTTGATTTCATGTATTTCCTCCTTGCTATTTTGATTTGGGGTGTATGGTTATTATGCTTATTTCACTAGGGGCTAAGAAGCGCATTTGTGGGCCCCATTGTCCGGCTCCATTTGATACGTAAATTTGTGCATTGTTATTCATTGTGTACAATCCGGATAAATATTTGTTTGCTAGCTTTACAAATATATGGAATGGGAAAATCTGTCCTCCGTGTGTATGACCAGAAATTTCTAGGTCAAAATTATTTTGCTTATCAAAATCTACAGGAGTGTGTGATATTAGTATTTTATATTGTGAGTTTGTACTGGTTTTGAAAGCGGTTGGCAAAGATATTGGTATTTGGTGTTGTTTAGCTGAAAACCAGTCAGGTATACCTGCTAAGTATATATTGGGAGTTATGTTTGTGCCGCTATTTTCTAAAAATGTAAATCCTAGTTTTTTTAATTCATTAGTTGTTTCTTGATAGCTGGTGTAGAATTCATGATTGCCAGTTACAAAATAAATTCCTTGTTTGGCTTTTAATTTACTTAAAAGTTGAGTGATAGATTGCACTTTGTTTACTTCATCATCAATAATGTCGCCTGCGAGGAGAATTATATCTGCGTTTTCTTGATTGGTTTTGTTTATGATATTCTCTATTTTTTGAGGATTTATGGTGCGGTGGATGTGTAAATCACTCAAAACGGCAATTTTGAGTGGTGTTATGATTTTGTCACTGTATAGTGTTGATGTCTTAATCTCTGGTGTGGCAATTCCTTTTAGTAATGCGTATGTGGTAAGGATAATTGCTATTCCGAGGCTGATTAAACTGTTATTTAAATGGTATTCTTTTGCAAATGGGGATCCGATGTGTTGAGGCGATATTTTGTGTGCTATTAACCATAAGGTATCTCTGAATATAGATAATGAAAATAAAATTATGCATCCAACATAGATATAGTATAGAGTATATCTGTAGATAGGGTAGAGATTTCCAAATAGATTTTCAAATTTGTAACTGACGAAAAGAGGAATGCAACCGAATAAGAGAGCAATGGTTAAAGATATAAATTTGTAAATTACCGGTGTATTGATAAAGAATATATAACGAAAATATAGCGATAATGTTACAATGCATCCTAGAAATGAAGTAGTTACGGCGCAGGTCATTAATGATTCTCCTATAAAAATAAGTACGACTCGATTTTGTATTTAGGATAATTGTTAGAGTTAACTCTAAGTCAAGCCTTTTTTTGAGAGATTGAAATTTTATACACTTAGAGCCTACTCTAATGGTTTCTTCAAGTTGACATTGTTTTTGTATGCTGTATTTTTAGAGATAAAAAAAGGAGTGTGTTATGCGGTATTCTATTGGGCAAGTAGCTAAAAAATTAGGACTTACAACTCATACTATTCGTTATTATGATAAAGAGGGGTTGTTGCCTTTTGTCAGAAAAGGTTCTTCGGGGGCTCGAGTTTTTGAGGAGGATGATGTTGATTGGTTGATTATTGTTGAATGTCTTAAAGGTACAGGGATGCCTTTGAAAGAAATTCGAACTTATATTCAATTGTGTCAACAAGGTGATGCTACTCTACAAAAAAGATTTGAAATGTTTAAAAAACAAAAAGAAAAAATAGAAAAACAGATGAATACATTGAAGCAATATATGGAGAAAATTGATTTTAAAATTGCCTATTATGGTGATGCTATAAAGCATGGTACGGATGATATTTATATTCGTAATACGTGGCTGGCTACAGAAAGAGAGCGTTTGTTTGGGCATAAATGACAGATTAAAAATACTTAAATTATTCCTCTGATTGCATCAAAAATGGGAGTGGTTAAATTGTTTCCATTATTGTTTTTGGTATGATATTTGGAAAGTAGTTGATAATAGTAGATTAGAGAGAATAAACGTACAGAACATGTTAATCCCATTTGTGTATTTTTACGTGCATTGATCATTCCAATAAGGGTGTTTCTTTTTATGTTTTCTCTTTTACAGATATTATCAATGGCTTCCCATTCTGCATTTGCTAATCGCATACTTGTTTTATGGTTATCAATAAAAATTACTTTACTGGATAATTCTGTCATAATTTTCTCCTAAATTATAAATAATTATCTATTAATATAAAGTCTATGCGTAAAAATTCAATTAATATTTGTATTTTGTTAAAATAAAAAGGGGTGTTTTTTGCTAAGATAAAATTAATTTTTTTTTATCATTATAATTATGGATAGTTGATGAGGTTGTAATGTTTTTTAGGTTTATTGTTTGTTTAATTGTCTATTTTAATATAAACTTGTGTTATGCTCAATATGAGCGGCCAGGATGGTTTTTGTCTGATGAAATAACAGAAAATGTAGGGGTGAATAAAAAAGTAAAAAATGCAGATGAGATATATGGTGAAACAGGGAAATCTTTGTTAAATAATGTTAAAAATCATAATTTTAAAAAGAAACAGCCACAATCTATTGAAATAATAGACAGAGGTTTTTCTTTAGGAAGGAAAGAGCTTAAATTAACATCTATTTTGCTTAAAAATGTTTATGAAGATAATATGGGAAAAAATTTTGTCTTTTCTCCATTATCTTTTTACGCAGTTGCTGTTTTGTTAGCAAATGGTGTTGTTGATTCAACATTGTGGGAGTTTTCGAAAATTTTTTCTGTGTTTCGTTTAGTTGATGTTAATGAGGTGTTTAAAAAGTATTTGTACTCTAAAGGAGAATCTTACATTTGGAGTATTTCTTTGTGGGGAAATGTTTTTAGTCAGAGATATCGAACATTGATAGGTGATATTTTGAGTGCAGAAACTTGGAATTTACAAGGTAATACTAATACTCTTAATATGTGGATTAGTGAAAAAACAAAAGGTAAAGTTAACAAAATTATTGAAGAACGCCCGGTTAACGATGATGAACTTTTTGTTGTTTCCTCGTTAGGCTTTTATCAAAACTGGAAATATCCATTTAATAAAAATTTTACTAGAAAAAAGATTTTTTATGCAGTTGATGGTAAAAGAACTATGGTTAATATGATGTATCAAAGTGGTATATTTGAATATTTTGAAAATGATTTTATGCAAGTTGTTCGCTTATTTTTTGACACAGGCGACTATATTACCTTCTATCTTCCTCATGAAAATTCAGATTTTAGTAAGTTTGTTGCCAATTTTGAGGATTATAAAATGGAGCCAGAATTTCAATATTGTAAAGTTGATTTATTTATACCAAAGTTTCAATTGTCTAATAATGCTAATAATATTCGTGAAAAATTTGCACTTCTGGGAGTGAGCGAAGTTTTTTATTCTATTTATAATTTTGCTAAAATGATTAATTTTGATATGCAAGCTAAAGTATCAGATGTTTTTTTGAATGTTCGTGTAAGAATTGACGAAGGGAATGAGCAAAAAATATTGAAGGATTCTTTTATTAAAGGAAATTTAGAAAACAATATATCTGTTATTTTTAATGCTAATAGACCTTTTATTTTTATGATTAATAAAGGTGATATTGTTGGTGGTTTTGTTAAGGGTAATAAATTAAATCTTGACGAATTAGTTGAAAATAATGATGAGAAAGTAGGTGAAGTTATTATTAGAAAAGATGAAACTTCTACTTGGTATGATAATAAGTAGTTATTTATTATCATGGGGAATGAAATTTTAAATTATTCCTTTTATAGCATCACACATTGGTGAGGTACGATTACTGTTTTTGTGATCAAGTTGGTACTGCAGAGCTTTTCTGTAGTAAATTAAAGAAAATAATCTGACTGATGATGTTAGCCCTAATTTATCATCTTTGTTGGCTTGTATTAATTCAAATAAATTTTTTCTTTTAATGTTTTCTCTTTTACAGATTGTATCAATTGCTTTCCACTCAGCTGGAGCTAGACGCATGCTTGTTTTGCGGTTATATATCGAAACGACGCGATTTGATAATGATGCCATCTTGCCTCCTTTTTTTGATTTCTGTGGTTAGTTTATCTCTTTTTTTTTAATATGCAACTATAATTTGTATTATTTTTATATTTCTCCTAAATAATGATTGATTGTTAAAAAATAGTTGTTTATGATAAAAAAAAGTAGATAATGAGATTTTGTGAATATGATTTATAAACGTGATACTTTAATTTTAAAAAAAATTGTTAATGAAATTTCTTGTAAATGTATTCAAAATTTTAGTAATTGTACTGAGAGGCAAAGTGCTTGTATTTTTGAAGATATTTATAGATGGTGTCATTCGAAATTTCATTCTATACAAACAAGATATGTCCCTAATGAAATAATTTTTGTAGATGATGCTGTTAATTATGCATATAATTGTCAGTGGATGTATGGCGAGTATTTCTTAGAGGCGGAAGACTTTAATCCTCAGGATTCAAAGGATTTCTGTGAAAAAAATATTAAACAAAATATTTCTGATTTGCAAATTTTTCAGACAATTTTATATATTCTTAATACGGAGCATTCTGCTTTTATAATAAAGAAAAAAATTAATAATTTTTTGCATTTTGATATTTGTTAGTTTTTAGAAGAGATATTTTTCTATATTTTTGATATGATTTTAGCTATATCTTTTGCTGTATTCAAAAAGGGTGGGGTTGATGTTGATTTGTTTACAATGTTTTTATTAAGTTCTATTGCGTATCCATTGTCATATAGGGATTGAACAAAGCGCAGATGTTTTGGGGTTAACCAATTTTTACCTGTAAAAATTTGTAATTTTTTTTGGGTTGCAGTAGCTTCGCTACACATGGATACTGAATCTCCAGTAACAACAAGATTGTCAGCGCATGCTAAAAAACCAAGGTAAGGGTTATTTTCTTTGGAACCCCATAGATATGCATAGTGAGGGTATTTCTCTAAATAGGACATTATTTTTTTTTCAGCATTTAATCCTGTGCGGCGGGATGTGGTTATTAATAGTGATCCACCTTCTGTCTCTTTTAAGAGGGCAATCGATTTAGCTAATTCTTCCGCATTTTCTATAGAAAAGGGATGTCTTTTTATAGCCCCACCGACGATTACTGCTGTAATTGGATGTGGCAAATGTGAAAATTTTGTTATCCATTCTTTATATGCGCTTTCTAATTTTTCTTTTGTTATGAAATGAGGACAGCCAATTGTATAATGGATATTAGGGGCATGTAGTTTGTTTTTATCATGCTCAGGGGTGAATATTAGGTCAAATTCTTTGATTCCAAAATACCCAATGTGTCCTAATTGCACTAATTTTGTTTTAGAATTTTGTTTTTTTATGTAACGAGCAATTGGGGCTGTTCTTCTGGTTGAGGACAGCACAATATCAGGATAAGGTGCTTTTATTTCTGCTTTTGATTCTTGTGTTAGCCCTATTAAAGTTCTGCCACGGATAAAATTTGGTAAGCTCGCTAATTTAGTATATTCTATTTTTTTATATATCACGGAGGTATTTGCAGAATTTAAGTAATTTGCAATACCTTCTGCTTGGTGACGGCTACCAGCTCTGTTGTCTATAAGAATCCAAATATTTTTCATGGGCGTAACTTTTAGAAAACAAAATCTTATTTAGTTTTTATTAAGTTATATATGATATAGATATATTTGCAAGGGGATTTTTAAGAGAGTTTTTAGTATGTTGAAAAAAGTAGTTTTTGTTTGTTTCTGCTTTATGATTTTTGCAATTGGTGCGAAAGCTCAAGTGGCAGCGCTAAATGAGGCTAAATATATTACAACGTTGAAAGTTATTACGGATCATAAGATGAATGATGTCGATTTAGTCGCTGATATTGATAAGTTGCGTCAGAGCGATAATTTTATTAAAGATTTAAAAAAAATGTTAGCAAAGTTAGACAACGATAGGCCGAACAGTGCTAAGAATCTGAAAATAAAAAGAATTTTAGAAAGAGCAGGAAAAGATATTTATAATGAACTTAAGTAATTGGTGAGGTATAAGAGTTATGAAAAAAATAGTGTGTTTGTTTGCTTTGTTTTTAGGGGCTTGCACAACTGAATATATTTTGATGGATGAAAATTCTAATCCAGTTCAGGATGGATATTATACACAATTGGAGCAAGAAAGTTCTGTAGATAATAGTTTATCGCAGCTTTCTCAACGCAATTTGACTGTTAATGATGTTTTTGTGGTTGGGGAAGGTAATGATTTTGTTACTTATCAGTATAAAAATGTGCGCGTAGACGAGATATCTCCTTTAGCTTCTATGTATTGTGCAGATGTTTCTTATGGCGGGTCTCCATATTTGCGTGAAGTTACTATGTATCATAATGGTTTTATGCGCGCGACCTTTGATTGTGTTAGCCTTGCAATCTAGTATCTTGTTCCCTATATATTATCAAAAGGGGATGTGATGTTATGGTAAAAAATCTTTATGAAGTATTGGGTGTTGCTAAAACAGCAACAGAGGCTGAAATTAAGTCTCAATATCGTAAATTAGCTCGAAAATATCATCCGGATTTAAATAAAGATGATAAAAATGCAGCGGAGAAATTTAAAGAGGTTTCTGCCGCTTATGATATTTTAGGTGATAAAGATAAACGTAGGAAATACGATAATCGCGAAATAGACGAAGAGGGGAAACCTACAGGTTTTGGTGCAGGTGGTTTTAACCCAGGTGGTGGGACATATAGGACGTATTCTACAAATGGGTTTAATGGCGCTCAGGGCTTTAGTAATACTGGTGGTTTTGATTTTTCTTCATTATTTGGAGAGGATATTTTTAGTCAGTTTAGTAATGCCGGCGGGGCTGGTTTTGGTTCAACTACTGGATTTAATACTAGACGTGCGCAAAAAGGACAGGATGTTTCCTATTCTCTTGATGTAGATTTTTTGGATGCAGCTAAAGGTGCTGAAAAATATATTTCTATTAATGGAAAAAGATTGAGTGTTAAAATTCCGGCTGGTACAGCCACTGGGCAGACATTGCGTCTTAAAGGGCAGGGAATGCCTGGTATCAATGGAGGAACCTCTGGTGATGCACTGATTACGTTGACAGTGGGGCAACATCCATATTTTAAAGCGGAAGGACGTGATATTTTGGTTGATTTGCCTATTTCAATGAAAGAAGCGATTTTAGGGGCAAAAGTTATTGTACCAACACTTAGTGGTAAAGTTAGTGTTAAAATTCCTCCATATGCATCTAGTGGTGAAAAATTACGCTTAAAAGGTAAAGGTATTAAAACAAAAGATGGTGTTGGAGATGAAATTGTAAATTTGGCGATTATGGCGCCGAAAATAAAAAATAATAGTTTGGAAGATGTATTAAGTAAATTACCAGATGAGCAGTTGAGGGCTTTTTAATGCATTTTGAGGCTTTAGAAAATTTTGAATGGTATAATGATCCTGAAAATGTTCGTTTTGAAGATGATGCAATGGTTATTTATGCTCGTTCTAATACGGATTTTTGGCAAAGTATTCATCGCGGATTTAAAAAGGATGATGGGCATTTTTTCTTTTGTCGGCAAGGTGGGGATTTCTTTTTAACACTCAAATGGAAATTTGATGTATTGGAAAATTTTTCTCAATGCGGAATTATGTTGAGAATCGATGAGCGTAATTGGTTTAAGGCTTCCTTAATGAATGAAAATGCTTTGCAAAATATTATGGCTTCTTCCTTGACCATTATGGGGCATTCAGATTGGGCGGGTTTTAATCTATCCCAAAATGTTCATGAAATTTGGTTTAGGTTAAACCGTGTAGGTGATGATTATATTTTAGCTTATTCTTTGGACGGAATTCAATTTATTAAAATTCGTATGTTTTATATGCAGAGTTATGAAGAAGTTAAAGTAGGGGCTTACATTGCTAGTCCTAATGATGAGAATTTTTCTGCAGAACTTTCTGGGTTGAAGCTTGGTCTATAGATGAATTTTAAGAAAGAATCTTATTATTAAAGATTAGTAAAGATATCCGCTTTGATACGAAAATTTTTTTCTTGACAACTAGATAAATTTGTTGTCTTTTTATCATGTTTATAACATACATTTTAGTATGTATCTATAATTTTAGGAGGCTTGATGGCTAGGAAATGCAAAGAAGATGCTGAAAAAACAAGGCAAGCTGTTTTGGAATCTGCATTAGATGTTTTTTCTGAGAAAGGTTTTGCAAAAACTACGTTTGATGAAATTGCAGCAAGAGCAGGTTTTACAAAAGGGGCAGTGTATTGGTATTTCAGAAATAAGGCGGATTTAGTGGCGGCATTGATTACGGAATATGTTGAACGTAAACGTGCAGAATTAGCTCCGGTTGTTCCTGAAGGGAATTCTTTGGATGATTTGCTTAACTATTTTGTGCTATGGGCAGAAGCAAGTGAAAAAGATCAAAGATTTTCCCGTTTTAATAGGTTTATGGCTTGTCAAATGGAGTGGTCAGAGGCTGTTATTGATAGAGTTGATAAAGCTAGGGCTTTGACTAAAAATCATCATTTAGAAAAAATTAATGCAGTTTTGATAGAATCAAAGAATAAAGGCGAATTGCATGAAGATGTTAATATTGATGTTATGTCTCATGTCATAATGTCTACTTATATCGGAATTGTATTTTCTGTTTTGAGTAAAAGAGTTAATTTTAGTATGGTTGATATGGTTCATTCAGGGATGAAAGCTCTGTTGAACGGGATAAGAAAATAGGGTGGAAAAATGCATAAAATAGATCTTAAGGAAGTTATTAAAGTTGATAAGAAAGAGGGGGTGAAAATTATGAAAAAAAGTTATTTGTTTGCAGGTACTGTTGCGTTGTTAGCAGTTATTGCAGGATGCCATTTTTATGGTCAGAAGGCTGAAACAGCTGGGATGCCGGCAGTAAATGTTACTGTTGCAGAAGTTAAAGAAGAAGCTATTAATAATCCTAAAACTTATGTTGCTTTGGTTGAAGCTATTAATAGTGTGGATGTTGTTGCGAAGGTTAGCGGTAGTTTGGATAAGGTAAATTTTGTAGAGGGGAGTTTTGTGAAAAAAGATGATCCTCTCTTTATTATTGATAAAGATACTTACAAGGCTAATTATAATTTGGCTCTGGCTCAATTGGAAAGTGCAAAAGCTAATTTGACAAAAACGGAACGTGATTATAATCGTCAAAAACAATTAAGTGCTAAGAATATAGCGTCTAAAGCTACATACGATAGTGCTGAAAGTGCATATTTGCAAGCGAAGGCAGCTGTTTCTCAGGCAGAGGCTCAACTTCAGTTAGCGAAAATTGATTTGGATAATACAGAAGTTAAAGCTTATATTGACGGTTATATCGGAAAAACCCAAGTTACAGAGGGAAATTATGTCAATGCTTCGGCTGAGCCTTTGGCTAGAGTTGTACAAATTAATCCAATTAGAATTGCTTTTTCTTTAACAGATAAGGAGTTTTTGGAACTTAACGCGGGATCTGATAAACCTCTAGAAAATTTTGTGATGAATATTGAGTTGGCTAGTGGGGAAATTTTTAGTGAGAAATTGGAAAGAGTTTTTGCTAATAATGAAATTAATCAAGGTACAGCAACAATTGCAGTTTATGCAGATATTAAAAATGATAAAGGTTTATTAAAACCTGGTGCTTATGTTAAAATGTTTATTACTTCTTCTAATCCAAAGAAAGCTTTGACCATTCCTGAAACGGCGATTATCCAAAATGAAGAAACTTCTCAAGTTTATGTGGTTGGTGCTGATAATGTTGCAAATCTCAGAAAAGTAGAATTAGGTGATGCCTTTGAAGGTAAACAAATTATTGTTAGCGGTTTAAAAGCTGGTGATAAAGTTATTGCTAGTGGTATGCAAAACAGAATGATGCGCCCAGGTGCTACAGTTAATATCGTAAGTGCAAACTAATTTGAGGGAGAGAAGGGTATGTTCTCTAAGTTCTTTATTGAAAGACCGCGTTTTGCGGTAGTTATTGCTATCGTTATGAGTTTGGCGGGTATAATTGCTATTTTTTCATTACCTATTGCAATGTATCCGGAAATTACTCCGCCATCAGTAACCGTTTCTGCTGACTATACAGGAGCTAGCGCCGAAACTGTAGCTAATACGGTTGCCATTCCGATTGAAAAGGAAATTAACGGTGTTGATAACATGCTTTACATGAGCTCTTCATCATATAACTCTGGTAACTATCAATTGGATATTAGTTTTGAAATCGGTACAGATCCAGACTTGGCACAAGTTAAAGTTCAAAACCGTGTACAGAAAGCTATTAACAGTTTGCCTGATGAAGTGCAAACGCGAGGCGTTAATGTTATTAAACGCTCTTCTGAAATTTTGGCTTTTTTGCAGGCTATTTCTCCTAATGGTACTCATGATCGTAATTTCTTAAATAATTACGTTACTAATAATATTAAGAACAACTTGGCTCGTCAGTATGGTGTTGGCGATGTGCGTGTTATGGGGTCGGATTTAAGTATGCGCGTCTGGTTGGATGCCGATAAAATGGCTGCTTTAAATCTTCCTATTAGCACAGTGCAGCAGGCTATTACTAGTCAGAATTATCAACCTTCTTTGGGGTCTGTTGGCGCAGAGCCAAATGATGGTACAAGCGAAATTGTATTTTCTTTGGAAACTAAGGGGCGTTTGAACGAAGCTAAAGATTTTGAGAATATTATTGTTAGGACAGAAGCTGAAGGTGGTTTGGTTCGCCTAAAAGATATTGCTAAAGTTGAAATTGGTTCAGAGAGTTATTTAACGGTTTCTGATGTTGATGGTCAACCAAACGTTGCTTTGATGTTGAATAAACTTTCCGGTGCAAATGCTTTGCAAGCAATGGAAGCTGTTAATGCTGAATTGGAACGTTTGTCTAAGTATTATCCTGAAGACTTTGATGTGCAAGTGTTCTTTGATGCTACCGAATTTATTCGTGTTTCTATTGAAGAAGTTGTTTTTACTTTAGTCTTGACATTCTTATTGGTGGTTTTAGTTTGTTATGTATTCTTACAAGACTGGCGAGCAACACTTATTCCATCAATTGCAATTCCTGTGTCTATTTTAGCAACATTTGCTGTTATGTTGGCATTGGGATATAACCTTAATATTTTGACATTGTTTGGTTTGATTTTAGCCATCGGTTTGGTTGTGGATGATGCTATTGTGGTGGTAGAACGTGTTTTGTATTTGATGCAAACTGAGAATCTATCTCCGAAAGAAGCTTCAATTAAAGCAATGGAACAGGTGTCTTCGGCGGTTGTTGCAACAACATTAGTTTTGTTGGCAATTTTTGTGCCGATTGCATTTATGGGAGGTGTTACCGGTAGAATTTATCAACAATTTGCTATTGCGATTTCTTTTGCGGTACTCTTTTCTGGTGTTAATGCTTTGACACTTAGTCCGGCTTTGAGTGCGACATTATTAAGACCAATTAAACCGAGAACATCCGGATTTTTGTTCAGATTTGAACAAATGATTAATTCCACCAAGAATAAGTATACACAAGCTGTTGCTTGGCTTGGGCGTAAAATGGCCATTATTATTTTGATTGTCTTGATGTTGGCGGCTCTTAATATCTTTTCTGTATTGAATATTAAATCGTCTTTCTTACCTGATGAGGACCAAGGGATGATTATGGCTAATATTCAATTACCTGAAGGTGCATCTGGTCGTCGTACTCTTGATGTGATTGATAAAACTAGACCAATTATGAAAACTGAAGATAAAATTAGATCTGTGATGAATTTGCGTGGATTTAGTATTTTGGCTGGTCAAGGTGAAAATGTTGGTTTTAATGTTATTGCTTTAAAGCCTTGGTCTGAACGCGAAGATATTTTAGATAAGTCTTCTAATATTAGATCGCGCTTAAATGCTGCTTTACAGGGGATTACAGAGGCTAATATTATGTTGTTCGAAATGCCAGCTATTCCTGGTTTGGGTAATAGTAACAGTATGGATTTGAGATTGCAGTCAATTGAAAATTCAGATATGAATCAACTAGAGAAAACCTTAAATGATTTCTTGATTAAGTTAAACCAACTTCCTGAAGTGGCTATGGCTTATTCTACATTTACTTCTCAGACACCTCACGCTTATTTGGATATTAATCGTGAAAAGGCCGAGCTTATGGATGTTTCTATCGGAAATATTTATACGACGTTGCAAACATATTTAGGTTCTTTATATGTTAACGATATTAATATCGGTACGCAAGCTAACAAAGTTATGGTTATGGCGGACTGGAAATATCGTAAAAATCTTGACAGTATTAAGAATTTGTATGTTCAAAGTAATTCTGGTCAGATGGTTCCTTTGGGCAGCTTGATTGATATTCGTCGTGTTACATTGCCTCGTTCTGTTGATAGATATAATCAATATGCAGCAGCTACAATTAATATTATGGCGTCGGAAAATTCTAGTTCCGGTGCAGCTATGCAGGCTGTTGAGAAATTAGCAGATGAAGTTCTTTCTAATAAGTATGCATATGAATGGTCAGGAATGAGCTTGCAAGAGAGACGCAATCAGGGACAGATTGGATATTTGGTTGCTTTAGCTATCTTGTTTGCTTATCTTTTCTTGGTTGCCCAATATGAGAGTTGGACTATTCCTTTGTCAGTTATTCTTTCTGTGATGACGGCAATGTTTGGTGCTTTCGTTGGAATGTTTGTAACCGGATTGTCCTTAAGTATCTATGCTCAGTTAGGTTTGGTGCTTTTGGTTGGTTTGGCTGCAAAGAATGCGATTTTGATTGTCGAATTTGCTAAAGAGGAACACGAGAAAGGCGCATCTATTGTTGATGCTGCGGTTGTCGGAACAAAAGAAAGATTCCGTGCCGTGTTGATGACAGCGTTGACCTTTATTCTAGGTGTGGCTCCGATGGTTTGGGCAACCGGAGCATGTTCTGGTTCTCGTGTAGCCGTTGGCGTACCGGTATTCTCTGGAATGTTGGTCGGCACGATATTCGGCCTTGTGGTTATTCCTTTGCTGTACATTATGATTCAATCTATTGTAGAGCGTCGGAAAAAATCTAAATAATCGTATTAAGTAGGGGGCGGCGCTTAGGCGTCGCTCCTTTTTTGTGAGGGATATATGTTTTCTAAATCTGATGCACAGGATTTTATCAGCGATTTATTACAATTTGATTTAGCGCATGGCAGAGAATCCGGTACATGGTATAAATTTCATAATCATGTTTATGGGGTGGGGTATTTGGCACAAAAAATGGCTGATGTTTTGGGATATATTGATCCTGAAAAAGCTTGGATTTTAGGTGTTATGCATGATGCTGGGAAAATTCATGAACAATTAGAGCAGAGGTTTCATGGTCTGATTGGGTATGAGTTCTTTAAAGATAAAGATGATGAAATTGCTATAATTTCTTTAACGCATACTTTTCATTTTAATCGTATTCCGCCGTATGAAAAGGTTGAAAAAATGTTTTTTGGAAGGCGTGAGGATTATAATTTTGTGGCCGATTTTTTAGCACAACATCCGGCAAATGAATATGATAAACTGATACAAATGTGTGATAGTTTGGCTAATTGTAGTGGTTTTGTGACATTAGAACAACGCGAAGAAGAGTTTTCTCAAAGAAACAATATGTCGGTTCCAGATTATATGGCGAGTGGAGCCAATCTGCTTAAAGATTTTTTTGATAAGCGTTTGGGACGTGATGTTTATTCTTTTTATGAAGAGATTCCATGTGATTTTATGTTAACCCCAGGTAATGATTATCAATAATTCACTTGTTGCAGATATTTTTTTGATAAGGTAGAAAATGCTTGCAATCTGAATTTATTTGTATTATCAAAGAACTGTTTTTAATGGTCCCATCGTCTAGAGGCCTAGGACGCGGCCCTCTCAAGGCTGCAACACGGGTTCGAATCCCGTTGGGATCACCAATTTAAACAGCAGTCATGAAAATGGCTGCTTTTTGCGTCGCTACGGAAACAAGTTTCCTACTTGACTAACCTTTGGCTTAGGCTAAAGCCTAGCAAAGCTAAGAGAAGGTTCTTTTATTTCCAAGGCTTTCAGCAAGTTCGGATGTTTAATTTTCAAAAATAGTCATTTTTTCAATTTGTCCGAACTTTTTGAGTTTTTTTATAGTAATTTTCTTTTTCGATATTTAAGATTTCTGTATCCTAATTTTTCGTATAAATTATTAGCGGCCTCATTAAAGGCGTAGACGTCTAATTCAAGAGATTTTATATTTTTTGATTGTAAATATTTTTCTGCTTCTAATATCAGGGCTTGAGCGATTCCTTGCTGGCGATAATTTTCATCAATACATAAGTCTCCTATATATCCGAATTTAGGATAGATAAAAAATCTTTTGGGCAATCGTATATATATAGTGCTATGTATCCTATAATTTTTTTGCTTTCATTGTAGGCCTTAAATACTACTCCAGCTTCATCTTCAATTACTTTTTTTATGTATTCTAAATTATATGGTAACTTACATTTATGAAAAAGGGTTGGTTCTTTTTCTTGATGAAGTTTTTGGCTTTGCATGGATAATTTTGCTATTTCTTTGATATCATCTAGTTGTGCTATGCTAATTTGGTAATTCATGGAATATTTCTTGGTGGTTAGCGTGCGTTGTAATAGTATGACTAGTCTATGTTTTAGTTCAATGTTTGTCAATAGAGTATGTGGTAATGGGAAAATTTAGTTTGGTTGGAAAGTGTGGATGTTTTTATAAAAGTCAAAAGGATATCTTGAAAAAATTTTTATCGTTAATACATAAAAATTGTTATGATATTTTAGGAGAGGTAATATGTTAGGTAAAATAGCGCTTATTTTAACGATAGTTGGCGGTATTAACTGGGGATTGGTTGGTATTGCTGATTTTAATTTAGTTAATATGCTTTTAGGTTTTGCGCCTATGTTAGAGAGAATTGTTTATATTATTGTTGGTTTATCGGCTATTTATGCGGCATATGATATGGTGCAAAAATCTTAAAATTAATAGGCAAAAAAATAAAAGCTCAATCTCTTTTGAGGTTGAGCTTTTTGTATTGGTGTTTACTGTTTTTTTGTGGTCTTGATTGTTGAAGAGTGAATGCCGATTATCATTAACCCCAGAACAACTAAGACGGGCCATGTGGATGAAATAGATCCTATTAAATAGCTGAGATGCAGCATCAGCGCTGCTAGTATTAGGAGGAATAATAGAATAAATTGAATGAATACTTTTTTTAACGGTGAGAAATCTTTGTTCTTTTTACATAGTTTCTGCGCTTTGTTATACTTAAAAAGTGTGTAGACGCATAGAAGTATTTCTATGCTGAAATAGATTAAAATTATATTTTGCCACTGTTCCATAATAGTTAAATTTAATTGTTAGACATAATTGTTGATTTTAGATGTTCTTTATATGAGGTTATGTCAGAAAAGGCAAGTACTTTGTTGTTGGAATGGTAAAATTGAAAAAATATTAACAAACAATGCTTTTTATTCTTAATTCTTTTCGGAAAAATTATTAGAAGTGGCGAGTATTAGACTTGCCACTTTTTTGGTTAAGATGCATAGGGCTTATTTCTTGTGAAAATGCTTGGCGCAAGGTTGTTTTTTATTACCATAGTAGGATGAAATTAGTTGGTATGCCTTCAGGAGCTGGTTATTATCAGTATAGTTGTGTACAGGTTTAACAGTGTTGACAATGATACTTCTCTGTGGTAGCGTGCGCAAAAATGAAAGGAATTTGAAATGGATGTTATTTTAACAGGGGATCGCCCGACCGGTAAATTGCACTTGGGGCATTATGTTGGATCTTTAAAACGTCGCGTTGAATTGCAAAATAGCGGTAAATATCATAATATCTATATTATGATTGCAGACGCTCAGGCTTTAACCGATAATGCAGATAATATCAATAAGGTCAGAAATAATATTTCTGAAGTGGCTTTGGATTATTTGGCTTGTGGTTTGGACCCGAAAAAGTCTACAATTTTTATTCAATCGCAAATTCCGGAATTGTGTGAGTTGTCTTTTTATTATATGAATTTGGTTACTGTTTCCAGATTGCAGAGAAATCCGACTGTTAAAAATGAAATTCAATTAAGAGGCTTTAAGCAGAGTATTCCGGTTGGCTTCTTTACTTATCCAATTAGTCAGGCGGCTGATATTACAGCTTTTAAAGCAAATATTGTACCAGTTGGTGAAGATCAGTTGCCGATGATTGAACAAACTCGTGAAATTGTTCGTTCGTTTAATACTCAATATAAGCCTGTTTTGATTGAACCGACTGCCGTATTACCAGAAAATTCTGTTTGCTCACGTTTGCCGGGGATTGATGGGGCTGCAAAGATGAGTAAATCTATCGGAAATTGCATCTATCTTTCTGATTCTTCTAATGATATTAAGAAAAAAGTGCAGAGTATGTTTACCGATCCGATGCATCTTCGTGTGGAAGATCCAGGACATACGGAAAATAATCCTGTCTTTATTTATTTGGACGCTTTTTGTAAAGATGAATATTTCCAAGAATTTTTACCAGCTTATCAAAACTTGGATGAAATGAAAGAGCATTATCGTCGCGGAGGTTTGGGCGATGGTGTGGTTAAAAAGTTCTTGAATGAGGTTTTACAAGCAGAATTGAAACCTATTCGTGAAAGAAGAGAGCTTTTGGCTCAAGATTTGCCACAGATTTTTGATATGCTTCACCAAGGAAGTATTAAAGCAAGAGAAGTTGCTGCACAAACTTTAAGTGAAGTTAAAACCGCGATGGGAATTAATTACTTTAAAGATAATTTTTTTGATAGATAAATTCTTTGATTTTGTGGAGGAAAAGAATATGAATACAGTAATAAAGCAAGAATTTACGCCATCTTTGGTTTTATATAATGGAACTAAAGAAATAAAGGTTTCATGTAGAGAGTGGGGAGAAACTGTTCAAGAAGATGGTGAAATCCAACAGATGGGATATATGGGGCGGATGCAATTTCGAGAAGTTTGGAAATTGGCAGGTCATTTTCAGAGTAAATATTCTAAAAAAATTTGGGAAAGGGTTGGTGTTGATGATAGTATGAGTGATGAAATTGCTTATATTTATGTTAGTAATTTGGGATATGTGGCCGTTTTTTCTAAAGAAGAGGGAGAAGTTATTTTCAAAAATAAAGAAGGAACTGCTCAAGTTGATTTATCTTCTGAAAATAAGCAAAAATTGAAGGATAGAATTATTATTCCTCAAAATAGGAAAACAGGGTGTTATGTTTGTTTAAATGTTCTTGCTGAGACACAAAATAGTGAGTGGGATATCCATCGGTTAGTTGCTGAAAATTTTCTTGTCAAACCTTCAGATGCGTGGGGGGTACATCATATTGACAATAATTCTTATAATAATAGTGTTACGAATCTTGTATGGGTTACGTCTGAACAGCATATAGAACATCATAGAGAATTACATCCAATGTCTTATTCTCGGTAAAGGGATTTTATAGCCTTTTCCATGTGCGGAGTTTGTTTTTCTCTTCTTTATCTCTAAAGGCTTGTTCTAGGTCTATATTGTGCATATTGGCTAAAGAGCATATGTAGATAAAAACGTCGGCGAGTTCTTCGGCAATGTTGCCTGCTGTTGATCCACTTCCGATAGAGCCTGTTTTGCTATTTTTTCGTATGGCAGAAATTAGTTCTCCACATTCCTCTGCAAGTAAACAACATTCATAAAATTTATCGGTGGTATTGAAACCTCGTTCTTGTTTCATTTGCTGAACGTAGTTTTGAAAATCTTGTAAAGTTGGGTCTTCTTTTAATTCTAATGTCATGTTTTCCTCCTTATTAAATGATATTGTATCTTAAAAGATGTAAAATGCCATATTTTTTTGCTTGTAAACTAGGTGGGGTGTATTATTATGCCTTTTATAAAGTGTAATTTTTTAGGATGATGTGAAATTATGGCTGATACAGAGGATGTTGAGGTTCCTTTTTCTCCAATTTTGATTATGGAATTTATTCGTCAGACTACGGTGGCGAGATGTTTAGTTAATGAAACAACACAGTTAGTTGTTCGGTTTAAGTTGTCCAAGGCTTATTATGACGAAATTATGGGTTATTATCTTCACGCTCAGCTTATTCGTTTGTATCTTAATTATAATGAGGCTGCAGAAATTCTTTCTGTTAAAACAGATGATGTTCTGATTAATCGTTTTAAGGAACAAAAATCTTTGGTTGAAATTGCTGGTAAATATGAAAATAAATTTGCAGAAAGATATAAAAAATTTATAGAAGTTTTGGGTGAGGATAAAATCGCATGATTACAAAATACGAATTTGATTCTGGGGTGTCAGGGCTTAATTTGTTGATATTGGCTGCTGTGCACGGAAACGAAACAGCCGGAACAAATGCTTGTCATAAATTAATTGAAAAATTAAATAGAGGTATGATTAAATTAGCAAAAGGTAAATTGACACTGGTTCCAATTTGTAATCCTGAGGCATATCGCAGAGATGTGCGTAGTATTGATGAAAATTTGAATCGGGTTATGCTTATGCACGATAATCCTCAAACATATGAACAAAAATTAGCTAATGAGATTTGTCCACTTATTCAAAGTCATCGTGTTACTTTGGATTTACACTCTACACATTGTGTTGGAGATGTTCCATTTGCTTTTTGCGATTATCCTGATGAATATAATCGGAAATTGATAGATGCGTTAGATGTTGATTTTGTATTGGAAGGGTGGCCGGATATTTATAGTAAACAAGATGCAATTCAAGATTTTTCTACGGAACACTGTGCTCATGTTTATGGTAATACGGCAACGACGCTTGAATGTGGATATCATAAAGCTCCAGAAGCGGTTGAATTAGCTTATCAGGCGATTATTAATACTTTAGCGACGTTTGAGATGATTGATATGCCTCATCCGTCTGTTTATCCTAAAAAGCATATTCAGATGGATAGTTATATTCTAAAAGTAAAAGAGGGACAACTTTGCCGTGATTATAAACACCTTGATCCTGTATCTGAGGGAGAAGAAATTGCTCGTTATGATGATGGCGAAAGTTTGTATGCTCCTTATGGTGGATATATTCTTTTACCGAACCTTCAGGCAGCGGTTAATACTGAATGGTATTATTTGGGAAGAGCAAAAAAATAGCTTTTTTTATGGGGATTGATTTTTTAGTTGCTATTTTTCTACTTGATAAAGGTAGAGCATTTTTGAGTGAAGTTTAAAGGCAGGTATACCTGCCTTTATGAGTTGATTTTAGAATTGTTGGGGACATCTATCTAATCTACTTCTATGATGAAACCTCCTACTGGTGGATTAGAATACATATCTTGAGGCAGCATTTGTTGAGAATTTTGAGAAGGATCTATATTTGTTGGAGTTGGTTGTACTTGATGCATGCCTCGATGTATTTTTTGCTTTTTTATTTTATTATGGTGCTTTTGAGGTGATATTGCGTGATAGTAATTTCCTGGATAATAACACGGACGACAGTTTCCAACCATTATTCCTGCAATAAAGGCTAGCAATAAAATTACAACAATCATAAATGTTTTTTTGCAATGACAGCATTCACAACAGCAGGTGTGAGAATATTCTTTGTTCTCTGTTTTTTCTTTGTTTTCAGACATAGTGTTTCCTTTCGTTTGGGTTAATATTGATGAACTCTTTTCTTTTTATTTTTGTTTTGATATAATCATTTTTAGATTGATTTCTATAGAGCTTGCATTCATATTGCAAAAGTTGATATATATATTTAGTCTATGCAAATGTTTTGTAAATGGAGAGACTATGTCAAAATGGTTTGATTTTATTTTGGGATTGCTAAAGTGGCCTGTGGCGCTCTTTATGTTTGTGTCGTTACCTGCATTGTTGCGTGCTGTGGATGATTTGCAATTTGGAAATTTACGCTTTTTTGCTTTTTTAGGAGGTGCTTTTTTATATTTGGCTCTTAAAATTGTTGCGTCTGCAAGGTCTAATGTTTCGATGCAAATTTTAGCACATGAATTAACGCATACTTTTTTTGCTTTGCTGACTTTTCATAAAGTGGTGCATATTCATTTAAATATGGATGAATCTGGCGGTGCAATGGGATTTAAGGGAAAAGGAAATTGGCTTATTACTATCTCTCCATATTTCTTTCCGTTGTTTTTGTTTTTTATGATGTTGGGAATTACTTTCTTTTCTGAAAAAATTCCTGATGGTTATATGATTAACGGCATTTTAGGGTATTTTTTTGCATACCATCTTGAAAGTATTTTAGTACAGATACATGGGGAACAACCGGATTTTCATGAAGTGGGATTTCCATTTTGTTGGTTGTTTTTACCCGGGGCAAATCTTTTTATGTGTTCGATAATTCTCGCTTTTAATAATGGAGGATGGCTAAATGTTCAAAGATACTGTTGGACCGTTTATAAGCTGAGCTCTCAATATATTGCAGAATGTTTAGCTTATTTTACCATGTAAGAATACATTCTTGTGAGGTTGCTTTTAGTCTTACTGGCAATCCTAGTGGTATGATATGACTGTTTTGTATGTGTCCATAATTAAAGTTTTTTATCACTGGTATTTTAAGCTCTTTTACAAAATCGTTTATACAGTCATCTATGGTTCCGTCAAAATCATCAACAAGCGGACAATTTGTGAATTGACCTAACACGATACCTTTTAATTTATCAAAATTTTTTAGCAATTTGATTTGGCTGAACATCAAATCAATATTAAAAGTTTTTTCGCCTTTATCTTCTAAGAGAAGTATCTTATCTTTAAAATCTGGGAGGAATTTTGTTCCAGCTAAAAATAAAAAGGAACTTAGACATCCGCCGATAATTTTTCCTTCTGCTTCGCCTTGAATGACGGTTTCTCCGGATTGCAAATGATGAGCGTCTGCAAACAAAATGGTTTCAAGATGTTGCGCCATTTCTTCGTTTATGCCCTCTTGATTTATATTGTAGAGTGGTAGAAAGCCTGTATAGCATGTATTATTTGTTTGGGATAATATAGCATTTTGAACGCTACTGACATCGCTTAAACCAAAAAGTGGTTTCGGGTTATTCTTTACACTGTTATAATCTAATAATGAGAGCATGCGAAGAGAGCCACCAGCGCCACGGATGGTGAAAATTGCTTTAATGTCTTGGTCTTTATACATATCTGTAAGAGCTTGAGCACGTTCTTCGTCTGTACCGGCCATATAGCGATATGCTTTGTTTAGATTGGGGGCTAATTTTACTTTTAGTTTTAATACTTTTTCAAAGTAATTTATGGCAGATTCCGGATTGCGCCCTTCTAGTCCTGATGAAGTGGCGGCAAAACCTATGGTGTCTCCTTTTTGCAATAGGCTCATTATAGCTTCTCCAAAAGTTCATAGCCCATTGTGGTAATGGAGTTATCTCTGGCTCCCATTAAGATAATTCTATCGTCGGGCTGAGCAATTTTTAGAATATGTTCTTTTAATTCATCTCTGGTAGCGAAAAATGCTGCATTTACTCCTTGTGATTTAGCGTGTTCTACTAAATCGTTTGAAGATATATCGCGTTTTACGGTACCACCGGCAAAGAAAATTTCCGGTATTAATAGTATATCTTCTTTATCCATATGTTTGGCAAAGCTATCCATAATTTCTTTTCCCATTAATCGCATAGGAGAAAAACCATGAGGCTGGAACATAACAATTAAACGTCCTTGATAACTTTTGAGTGCAGACATTGAAGCATTGACTTTGTCTGGATTATGCGCAAAATCGTCAATAACAGTGATTTGATGAGTTTGTCCAAGAACTTCTAAGCGACGTTTGGTGCCTAAAAATGTTTGTAGGATTTTACAAGACGTCTTTCCGTCGATTCCAAGCAGAGAGCAACATGCTGCTGCGCACATTGCATTGGCAATGTTAAAGGCTCCAATAAGGTTTAATTTGTATGTTTGATTATTGTAAGTATAAGTTGTTCCGTTTGCAATTGGAGTTATGTTTGAGGCATAGAAATCGGCAGAGGAATCTTTTATGCTGAAGGTTAAAACTTTAGGATTTGCGTTAATGAGTATTTGGCTGTGGATACAGTCTTTGTTGATAACGGCTCCTAATTCGGCTTTTGTGGCAAAATTTTTGAAGATAGCTTGTAATTCATCGATAGATTTGTGGTCTAGGGTTATGTTATTGATAACAGATACGCTTGGAGTATATTTTTCTATAGAACCATCGCTTTCGTCTGCTTCAATTACGCAGTAATCGCCATTGTTTAAGATAACATTTGGGATGCCTTTTTGATTTTCATAGTTCTTCAAGAGGGCACCATTTATAACTAATGGTTTTAGTCCGGCTTTATCTAAGATGTAACCAATCATGGCGGTTACTGTTGATTTTCCGCTCGTTCCGCCAACGGCGATACGTTTATTGTATGATGCAAAAATTTCTGCTAACAAATCGGAGCGATGTTTTATAGGAATATTTAATTCGTGTGCTTTTTTTATATCTGGAATCGTGTCTTCTACGGCGGTTGATGCGTATAATACGGAAAAATCTTTATCTAGCATAGAACCATCTTGAGGATATATTTTTATACCAAGTTCTTCTAGTGCAGCTTTGTTTTTTTGATCTTTGCCTTGGTCAAAACTACGGTCTGAACCATATACGTCGTTTCCTTGATATTTTGAGATTTGAGCTAAAGCACTCATGCCACTGCCGGAGATTGCACAAAATCCTATTTTTGCCATTTTCGTTTCCTTTGTATTGTTGTTTTTGTGTTGGATATTTTAATTCTTAAAGGTTAACTTTTTTATAAAAAAATACTTGAACAGTGTTATAAAATATTTTATTCTTGGTTTAAATAAACAGAATTCATCCGGATAGAGAATATGACTAAAACAAAAGAAGAAATTAGAGCTGATTTAATCTTGAAAGCCAGAGAGCTTTTGGTAGACAAAGGATTTGAATTCTTAACGGCCAGAAAGTTAGCCGATTATTCGGGGTATTCGGTTGGAACGATTTATAATCAGTTTAAGAGTATGGATAATCTTTTTTTAGAAGAGAATGTCCAAACATTAGATGAATTATATCAGGTTTTGATTTCTGCTGAAATGGGATCAGACGTTTATCTTAATCTTAATAAGTTGTTAGATAAGTTTGTGCAATTTGTTTTAGAAAATAAAAATCTTTGGTTTACACTTTATAATACTCATTTTCAAAACACAGCTGATGGATATGAAATTTTTTACTTAAAGCGGATTGTTAAAATTGTACAGTTGTTGGAAAGAAATTTAAAAAAATTGTTTTTTAATGTTTCTTGTAAAGAAAGAGAAGTTTCTTCGCAAGTTCTTTTTATTACATTATTTGCTTTAAGTTCACTGCTAACATCTGAAAAAGAGTTTGTTTCTTTAGAGAAAAAATATGTGGTTCGTATTTTGTTTAATACGTATTTAGCCGGAATGTCTTATTTAGCTGTTAAAAAGTAAATTAATTGCTGTCATTTTCTAGATTTGTAACAATTTCCTTAGTGATTTCTTTACCATCTCCTAGGAGCATTAGGGTTTTTTCATCATAAAATAAAGGATTATCCAAGCCTGCATATCCAGGAGCGAGAGAACGTTTTACAAATAAAATCCGTTTTGCTTGTTCTACTTCCAAAATTGGCATCTGATATATAGTGCTGTCTTTTTGAGTTTTTGCTAAGGGATTTGTTGTATCGTTGGCTCCAATGATATATGCAATATCGGTGGTTTTGAATTCTGAGTTTATCTCGTTTATACTATAAATTAGTTCAGAAGGGATATCTGCCTCTGCTAGTAATACATTCATGTGGCCAGGCATTCTACCAGCAACAGGATGAATACCAAATTTAACATCAACTTTATATTTTTGTATCAATAATTTGGCCATGTTTGCAAGTTCGTATTGTGCACCAGATGCGGCCATGCCAAATCCTGGGACAATAATTACTTTATGCGCATTTTCCATTAAGAATGCTGCATCTTGAGCTGTTCCTGTATGAATATCTTGTTTATTGTGTAAATAGGATATTTCGTTATGTTTATTTATAGAAGAAAAAATAACTTTTAATAAATGACGATTCATTGCTTTTGTCATTATATAAGTTAAAATACAACCACTCGCACCAATTAAAGTTCCGATAATAATTAATAAACTATTTTGTATACTAAATCCAACGAGTGTTGTACACCATCCCGATAATCCATTGAGAATAGAAATAATAATAGGCATGTCTGCTCCACCTATGGGTAAAATAAAACAGAACCCCAATAAGGAAGATAAAATGGCGAAACCAATAATATATTCGATATCTCCATTGTAAGCATAAAAAACACCAATAATATTTAAGATTAACAAAATAGTACTAGTTGAACGAAGTGTTTCATAATCATTTATTTTAAGTATGCCGGATAATTTAAAAAAGCCGGCTACAGAACCGCTGAATGTTATACAACCTGTGAAAATAATAAAGAGCTGTAAAATATTTGGTTGAAGTTCGGTTATTGTTTCACTTATTCCAATTAAACCAGAGGCGAGACCTCCGAAACCGTTTAATAAAGCAACCATTTGTGGTAATTGTGACATAGATGTTTTTTGTGATCCAATTATTCCTAACACACCTCCTAATAATATACTCATGGTTGCATAAATTTGATATTCACTTTTTAAGTTTATTAGTCCTAAAATTAATGCAATTCCCATTCCGACTATAGCAAAAATATTCCCTTTATAGGCACTACGTGTTGCAGACATACGACTTATAGATAAAATAAATAAGCTATATATTAAAATGTTTATAAAACTAATCATTTGTCTTATCCTTATTTTTAAACATTTTTAGCATTTTTGCTGATACGTGGAAACCGCCGAATATATTGATAGAGGAGAAAAATATAGAAATTAATAATAAAATGGTTGTAACAATATTATTTGAGAAATTTATACTTTGTAGTGCGCCTAGAATTACAATGCCCGATATGGCGTTGGTTACGCTCATTAGCGGAGAATGAAGCATTGGGGTAACATTCCAAATAGCAAAATAACCAATAAAACAGGATAGAATTAATATGTCTATTAAATAAAATTCCATTTTTCCTCCTTGTCGTATTATGAGGCTGTAATTATAGTGGGTGCAATATATGGGAGGGTTAAATCATATTCATCACTCTGAGTAATAATAAGTTTAATTAAATTATAGATGCTATTCGCCCATAGTATTGAAGCAGTTATTGGAAATAATTGTTCAGCGGCTGAATTGCGATAAAAGTGATAGCTTTTTGTTTTTTTAGTGTTTTCTGTAATTCCTATGTTATTTTCGGTTGTGTCAAAAATAATTGTGCCTGAAGTGATATATTTTAAGTCTTCTTTTCCTATAATTTGTGGCGCATTACCTGTTGATGATGATGCAGCGGTTAATATAAAATTTTTGTCTGATAGTATTTTTCGTATTTCTTCTGTTTTTTCTATTTTAATAAAATTTACTCCTATGGATTTAGCTAATTCTTCGGCTTGTTGGGTAATGTCTGCTATTGTTACTATACAGCCTTGGCGTTTAAATACAGTTGCAGCTTGGAGTCCGGTAATACTTGCTCCAATAATTAAAGCTGTGCTGGCTTTCGTTGTTGCAGCTCCGGTCATTAATTGCGGAGCTATGCGTGAAGAATATGTAAGGGAATGAATTGCTCCAGCGTAGCCTCTTATTGTGGCTTGAGTACTTTGTATATCAATACTTTGAGCAACAGAAGAACGGGGAACTTTTTCTAAATGCAAATATTTTATATTGGGGAGAAGGGGGTAATTCAAATGTTTTTTGAAATCGGCTATTATGAGTTGTTCCTTGTTGGGTAAACTTAATAGTGAGGCATCTGGTGGGGAAATCTGAGTGAGTATATCGCTTTGCGTACATATTTCTTCAACAGATTTAGATATGATTGCTCCGGCTGTAAGATATTCATCATCATAGTATCCAGCTTTTGTCCCATAATTCTTTTCTAATATTATACTGTGTCCTTCATTTCTTAATTTGTTTACGATTGAAGGTGTTAAGGATACTCTTGTTTCTTGGCTATTTTTTTCTTTTATTGAACTTATAATCATAAAAAAACCTTTATTTTAAGAATTTTTTGTATTATCTGTTCGGTATATAAACAATGTTAGAAGAATATCAATGGCAGAACTTGGAAAAATTTTCATTTCATTTTTTAAAATCGGTCTGTTTACTTTTGGGGGCGGTTATGCAATGATGCCCTTATTTCGGCAAGAACTTATTGAAAAAAGAAAATATATTACGGAAGATGAACTTATAGACTATTACTCTATTGGACAATGTACCCCCGGAGTTATTGCTGTTAACGTGGCAACTTTTACTGGATATAAAATTCAACAAGGGTGGGGAGCTGCTGTGGCTACATTGGCGATTGTGTTACCATCTTTATTGATTATTATGGCTCTAGCCGGTATTTTAAATACGCTTTCTGATAATCCAATCGTTGCACATGCTTTTGCTGGTATCAGAGTGGGCGTTATTGCTCTTATTTTGAAAGAAGTTATTGTTCTTTTTAGAAAAGCAGTTGCAACAAAATTTCAAATTTCGTTATTTTGTATTGTTTTGTTTTTGTTATTTTTTATACATCTTTCGGCAATTGCTGTTGTACTTTTAGCAGCTTGCTCTGGTTTTATTAAGCATTTTAGGGATAAATAAAGTGATTTATGGTTTGTTATTTTGGGAATTTTTTAAAATAGGATTGTTTGCTATCGGAGGCGGTATGGTTACTATACCATTTCTGTTTGATTTGACGAAAAAGTATTCTTGGTTTACAGCTGAAGAGCTGACAAATATGATTGCTGTATCACAGTCTACCCCAGGGCCGGTAGGAGTTAATATGGCAACTTATGCAGGATTTCAAACTGCTGGTATATTGGGTGGAATTGTCGCTACTTTGGGTTTAGTGTTGCCTTCGGTTATTATTGTTATTTGGGTTTCTAAATTGTTAAATCATTACAAAAATAATCAATGGGTTAATGAAATTATGGCATCAATCAGACCTGCTGTTGTGGCTTTAATCTTATTGGCTGGGTTCGAACTTTGTAAATTGAGTATAGAAGATTGGATATCCGCTGTTTTTGCGTTTTGTTTCTTTTTGATGGTTTATTTCTTTAAAAAAAGTCCCATTTTTTATATTATTCTTTCGGCGGTGTTGGGAATTTTTCTTAAACTTTAAAGGGTTGGTAATAAATTATTTGTAGAGTTAATTATCTTTTCAAGGGGATATGTAATGAATAAAGAAGAAATTATTTATGATGTTTTAGGGATTGGTAATGCTATTGTTGATGTTTTAGCAAAGGTTGGTGAAGGTTTTTTAAGTGAGAGAAATTTACAAAAAGGAAGTATGACTTTACTTGGTGCGCGTGAAGCAGGAGAAATTTATAATGATATTATTCCTGAAGGAGAAGTTTCCGGTGGTTCTGCAGCAAATACTGTAGCGGGACTTGCCTCTTTAGGTGCCGATTGTGCTTTTATTGGTAAAGTCCATGATGACGAATTAGGGCAAGTATTTAAAAGACAAGTTGCTGGAGCAGGAATTGATTATTTTACGGACCCTCTTTGGGAAGGACCGGCGACGGGTAGAAGTATTGTGTTGGTTACTCCAGATGCTACTCGTTCTATGTTTACATATTTGGGGGCGTCTAGCCGCTTAACTGAAAATGATATTGACGAAAATTTAATTAAAGTTTCTAATGTTATTTTTCTTGAAGGCTATTTGTGGGATAATGAACAATCTAAAAATGCAGTAAAAAAAGCTGCAGATTTAGCTCATCATTATAATCGTCAAGTGGCATTTACACTTTCAGATGAAGCTTGTGTTAAGCGTCATCGAGAAGAAATTGTCGAATTTGTTCAAAATCATGTGGATATTCTTTTCGCTAATGAGGCAGAATTATTGTCGCTATTTGATGAGACTGATTTTATGAAGGCGCTGGATATATTAAAAAGTATGGTAGAGCTTTCAGCAATCACCAGAGATGCAAGAGGTTCTGTAGTTGTAAAAAATAGAATTAAAATTTTTGTAGAAGCGGAAAAAGTTGAAGAAGTTGTTGATTCTACTGGTGCTGGAGATTTGTATGCTGCCGGATTTTTGTATGGAATGTCAAAAGGGCGTAGTTTAGGTACTTGTGCCATAATTGGAGGTATTGCCGCTTCTGAAATTGTCGGACACTATGGAGCGCGTCCAGAAGTTTCTCTGCGTGGTTTTGTGCGAAATAAGTTAATTAAATATGGTAAGAGAGCCTAGTAGGCCTAGTTTTAGAAACAAAATAATGACTAAAATATTAAATTTTGAAAAAATAAAACAAGGTGGTCTTTTCTTTTTATCTTGTTTTAATGTTATTTTTTTAGGAATAATAATTTTTATATTGTGTTGTTGTGTATATACATCACATACATGGGGAACAGTTAGTTTACCTCAACTTTTATTTTTTATAAAGTCAGGTATGTCTGAAGGAATAGAACTTTCTTTATTGTTAGAAATAGTAGGGTATTGCTTTGTTTTGCCGCTGGGTTTGACTACTTGTATCACTTATGGTATCAAAAAAATAAATAATGGAAAATTATTATTCTGTAATAGAGCTATTTTTGGAGTATATTTAATCTTTTTATGGTTTATTGTTAATCATAGTATAGATTTAACTTTAGAAGAACAATATGTTTTTTATGTATTATTGTTTGTTTTTTATCTTTTAAATCAGTGGAGAAAATATAATTCCATAGCCGTTACAGTAACTTTATTATTATTATTACCTGTTGTTTTTATTGTAATTAAGGTTTTGGGATGTGAACGATTGTTACTGTCTTCTGTTGATTTTAGAGAAACAGATTTTTATGCTCAAAACTATGTTCGAATAGATAAAAAACATTTAGTAAATAACAACCCTAGAAATGTAATTATTATTTTTGGAGAATCTCTAGAAAAGAAATATTTAACTTTAACTCAGGACAATCAACCTTATACTATTAAAGATGATGATGCAGTTAAGTTTGCAGATTTTACGGAAGGGTATTCTCAACGTTGGACACAAGGAGCTCTCTTTTCAGCCTTTACAGGAGTTCATATTCATTATTTGTCTGATTTTTTTAGATATCAGCTTTATGATAAACTTAAATATCATGAAGGAAAAGATAGAATTTTAATGATTTCTAATTATGTGGGAAAAGATTTTGATTTTAATACTCCTAATATTACCTATTTAGGAGATATAACTAAGGCCTTTGGTTATCAAAATTTATTTGTTCAAGGTGGAAGTATTGCTTTTTCAGGTACAGACAATTTTTTGTTTAAACATGGTTTCGATAAAGAAAATGTTTATGATTTAAAAGCATTTAGCGGTTCGGAAGATACAGAGAAAGGGAAATATTGGTGGGGAGTTAGTGATAAAACAACTTTTGAATTATTTAAAGATAAAATTGATACATTAGATAAAAATAGACCATTTTTAGCTATAGTGTTTACTTTAGATCTTCATCGTGGAAAAAATCCATTTTTTAAAAATGAAAATGAATTAAAACGTAATACTATTGATAACTTAAATAATTTTATCGACTGGTTTAAAAAGCAAGATTTTTATGATAATACAACATTGATTATTTTAGCAGATCATAAAAGAATGGGAAGAGATGTTCAAGTTGGTGGTGGTCTTTATAATGCCTTTTTTAATTTACCTACTAATTTAAAACAAAACATAAACATCAATAGAAAGTTTAATCAAATAGATGTTTTTCCTACAATTTTAGAGATTGCTGGTTTTACTCTTCCTCAGAGAAAAGCTGGAGTTGGTGTTTCGTTATTTTCTAAAAAGGCTACTTTGGCTGAAAATATGAAATATTCAGAGCAAGAAGATGTTTTTTCTAAAATCGATAAGTTTTATCAAAAAATTTGGCTGAATAAAGATATATTTTCTTCGTCTTATATAACAAATTTTTGATTACATAATCAAATTTTGCAAGAACTTATAAAAATAGAGTTAAAGAACTTAGAAATCATGGTGTCTTGATGTTGCTTTATTCAGTATGGATACCAAGGGATATTCAGGATAATGAGGATATTGGGGATGTTTTTTATTATAATGGTGAAGAAAATTTAATATAGTTTTTTTAGTTCAAGGACTTGCTATTTAAATTTTTTTTGCTATAAAGAGGGCAATTATATCGGATTTTCCCTTTATATTTATTGACGTTTTTTAGGAATTTTAAAAGCATGGATATTAGAAATATTGCAATTATTGCACACGTTGACCATGGTAAAACAACATTGGTTGATGGTTTGTTGCGCCAGAGTGGTACTTTCAGAGATAATCAAAAAGTGGCTGATTGTGTGATGGATAGTAATGATTTGGAGCGTGAAAGAGGTATTACTATTCTTTCTAAATGTACGGCCGTTGATTGGAATGGTACCCACATTAATATTGTAGATACTCCGGGACACGCTGACTTTGGTGGTGAAGTTGAACGTATTCTTTCTATGGTGGATGGTGTTGTTTTATTGGTGGATTCTTCTGAAGGGCCTATGCCTCAGACAAAATTTGTGCTTGGTAAAGCCTTGAAAATCGGTCTTAAACCGATTGTAGTTATTAATAAGGCAGATAAACCAGATGCAAGGCCTGATGAAGTTTTAAATGAGATATTCGATTTGTTTGTTAGTCTTGACGCTACTGATGAACAACTTGATTTTCCGGTTTTGTATGCTTCTGGTCGTAATGGTTGGGCTGTTAAAGAATTAACTGATGAAAAGAAAGATTTGAAGCCTTTGTTTGAACTTATTCTTTCTTATGTTCCGGAACCTGTTTGTGAAAAAGATAAGCCTTTTTCTATGTTGGCGACAACGCTTGAAGCTGATAAATTCGTTGGACGTATTTTGACTGGTAAGATTCATAGCGGTACATTAAAAGTTAACGATGCAGTTAAAGTTATTAATGATAAAGGTGAAATTGAGCGTACTCGTATTACTAAAATTATGGCATATAAAGGTTTGGAAAGAGTGGCTCTTAATGAAGCTCACGCAGGTGATATTGTGGCTGTTGCTGGTGTTGTTAAAGGTACTGTTGCTGATACAATTTGTGCACCGGAAGTTACTGAAGCGATTGAAGCTCAGCCAATTGATCCGCCAACATTGGCAATGACTTTCTCTGTTAATGATTCTCCTCTTGCCGGTCGTGAAGGTGATAAAGTTACTTCGCGTATGATTTGGGATAGATTGCAAAAAGAAGCAGAATGCAATATTGCTCTTAAAATCTCTCGCACAGATATGACAGATTCTTTTGAAGTTGCCGGACGTGGGGAGCTTCAACTTGGTGTTTTGATTGAAACAATGCGTCGTGAAGGATTTGAACTTTCTATTTCTCGTCCGAAAGTGTTGTTCCATAAAGATGAAAACGGTAATTTGCTTGAACCGGTGGAAGAAGTTGTTATTGATGTTGATGATGAATTTTCCGGTACGGTTGTTGAGAAATTAAGTCAACGTAAAGCCGAACTTTTGGAAATGATTCCGTCTCAGGTTGGCAATAAAACGCGTTTGATTTTCCATGCACCTTCCAGAGGTCTTATTGGTTATCACTCTGAATTTTTAACTGATACTCGTGGAACAGGGGTTATGAACCGTATTTTCTATGCATATGAACCTTATAAAGGGGAAATTGAAAGTCATCGTAATGGTGTGCTTATTTCTAGTGAAGATGGTACGGCTGTAGCTTATTCTTTGTGGAAATTACAAGATAGAGGCCCGATGTTTATTGAACATAACAGCCCTGTTTATGTTGGTATGATTATCGGGGAACATACCAAGTCTAATGATTTGGAGGTTAATCCGACGAAGTCTAAGCAACTGACTAATATTCGTGCTGCCGGTAAAGATGAAGCGATTGATTTGATCCCGCCACGTAAATTGTCTTTGGAGCAGGCTTTGTCTTATATTCAACAAGATGAATTGTTGGAAGTTACTCCTAAGTCTTTGCGGTTGCGTAAAAAGATTTTAGATCCGATTTTACGTAAACGTTCAAGAAATGATGCAACTGCATAATTTCTTTGATGTTGTTTGTAAAGGGCTCGTTTCGGCGAGCCTTTTTGCTCTTTAAATCTGATTTTTATGATATATATCAATGATGATGATTTAAGGAGAAGAAAATGTTTACACATCGTGAAAAAAAAGAAGAAAAGCGCTTTTTTAGGAGTTTATTTGGGAGTTTTTGGAATTTCTGGACTAGTCCGACTGGTGCTTTTATTTTAGCGGTTTCAGCTATTGCTCTTGGGTATTATCAATTTTATGTCAGTCGCCCGATTTTGCGCTATCAGACAAATACAGTGAAGTTAATTTCTTCTAATAATACTAATGAATATGCCGTGGATGTCAAAGGTAAAAAGTATAAAGATTTATATCTGACTAAAGTGTATTTGTATAATCAGGGGGAACAAGCTCTTTCTGGCACAGATGTTTCTCATATTGGGCATGACCCTATTCGGATAGAAGTGCCAAAAGAGGCAATGATGCAACATTATAACTTAGATAATGATGAAACAACAAATGCGATTACTGCTAAAGTTGTGCCCTATGGGGAAGATTTAATCTTGAATTTTGATTTTCTTAACCCTGAATATCAGTACGTTGTCAATATTTTGCACGAGAAACCGACAGACGGTATTAAGGTTGCAGGTAGTGCACTTAATGTTAATGAAATAACAAGAGCTATTAGCGATAGAGAGTTAAAAAATTGGCTTGTATGGGGGTTGGGTGCTCTCTATTTGTTGTTAATTATTCGCTATGTTTTGAAAAAGGTCGGAAAACATTAAGAGTATTTTAAGCTCTCAAAGCTATAAATTGTATGTGTTTGTAATTTTATTGAGGGGTTAATCTTATGAGAAAATCACTTATTTGCAGTATGTTAGCTATTTCTTTGTTAACTGCTTGTGCTACAGATCCTTATACGGGACAAAGTAAAGTTTCTAATACCGCTTGGGGAACAGGAATCGGGGCTCTTGCCGGGGCGGGTATTGGTGCTTTAGCTGGTGGTGAAAAAGGTGCGTTAATCGGTGCAGGCGTTGGTGCAGCAGCAGGTGCTGGTACTGGTGCATATATGGATGTGCAAGCACGTAAATTGCGTCAAGAATTGTTAAATACCGGTGTTCAAGTGCAGGAAGTTAACGGACAAATTTATTTGATTATGCCGGGTAATATTACGTTTGATTCAAATGATGCTAATATTAAGCCTGCTTTCCAACCAGTTTTGAATTCTATTGCGAAAGTTATTAACGAGTATAGTAAGACGATGGTTCAAGTTAACGGCTATACGGACAGTACAGGCAGTGCGGCTACCAATAACTCTCTTTCTTTGATGAGAGCTAACTCAATTTCTAATTATTTGAGATTGAAAGGGGTAGATGCTAACCGTATTGTTTCTAATGGTTATGGCTCTTCTAATCCGATTGCGTCTAATGCGACAGCTGCAGGAAGAGAACAGAATCGTCGTGTTGAAATTGTGCTGATTAATCGTTAAGCCATTTTTTATTATTGCAGATAGGGGAGCATAGTAGCTCCCTTTTTTATTGATGGGCAATGTTTCTTGCTTCTTTAGTTTGGCCGTTTATAATCATAAAAAAGGCTTTCTTCTTATGAAGAGAGCCTTTTTGTTTGGGTATAGATAAAATTTTATTTATGCACCAAATACAATTTGCATTGTATCTTTAGCAATCATGTATTCTTCATCGGTTGGGATAACGAATACGCGAATTTTTGAATCTTTAGTAGAAATTTCTGTAATGTTGCCTCTCTTGTTATTTGCTTCTTCATCTAAAGTGATACCTAGGTAAGCTAAGCGTTCTACAACTAATTTTCTTACTAAAGAACCATTTTCACCAATACCAGCCGTGAATACGATGGCGTCAACGCCACCTAAAACTGCAATGTATGCACCGATGAAACGAATGATGCTATGAACATAGGTATTTAAGGCATCTGTTGCAGCTTCTTCTACACCATACAATGTTTCGATATCGCGGTTGTCGGAATATCCGCATAAACCATACATACCACTTTTTTTATTCAAAATTTCATTAACTTCATCAGGTGTTTTGTTTTGTGTCTTACAGATGTATAATGGAATATACGGATCAATGTCTCCGCAACGTGTTCCCATAACAAGACCGGCAAGTGGAGTAAAGCCCATAGATGTATCTAAGCACATCCCATTGTCAACGGCGGAAATAGAAGCACCGTTTCCTAAGTGGCAAGTGATGATTTTGCCTTTTTTGCCGATTAATTCAGCGGCTTTTTGAGAGACGTATGCATGTGATGTGCCATGGAAACCATAGCGGCGAATCTTGTATTTTGTGTATTGTTCAATCGGGAGTGCATATAAAAATGCTTCTTTCGGCATGGTTTGATGGAATGCTGTATCAAAAACTACTGTTTGTGGAACATTTGGTAAAAGTTTTTTTACAGCTCTAATGCCTAATACATGTGCATGGTTGTGAAGTGGTGCCAATTCTGATAATTCTTCAATTTGATCAATTACGGTGTCTGTTACCAAAACAGAGTTTTTGAAAATGTCGCCGCCTTGCACGATGCGGTGTCCAACAGCGTCGATTTCGTCCATCGATTTTAAAGCACCGTTTAGTAATTCTTTAGTTACTTCCTCAATGGCTTCATTATGTGTTGGCAAAGCTACTTCTCTGGTTCTTTTTTCACCACCGGTGATTTTGATTTCAACGAATGAACCATGAATACCAATACGGTCTGCTTTTCCTTTAGCGATAACATCATAATTGTTCCCATCAACATTAAATAATTGGTATTTTAATGAAGATGAACCTGAGTTTAATACAAGAATCTTTTTCATTTTATTTTCCTTATTGGGGTTAGATTATTTGGTTGCTTGAATTGCAGTAATTGCAATCATTCCAACAATGTCTTCTGCTAATGCACCACGTGATAAATCGTTTACAGGCGCATTTAAACCTTGCAACATTGGACCGTATGCTTCACATCCGCATAAACGTTGCAATAATTTGTAACTGATGTTTCCAACTTCAAGACATGGGAAGATCAAAACGTTTGCTTGACCGGCAACTCGGGAATCCGGTGCTTTTTTCTTGGCAACGACAGCGTCTAATGCTGCGTCAGCTTGCATTTCTCCATCGATCATGATCGGGAGACTCTTATATTCGTCAAGCAATAACATGTCTTGAGCAAGTTTGGTGGCGTTGCGTACTTTATCTACCATGCCGCCAGAGCCAGAACCTCGGGTTGAATATGAAAGCATGGCCACTTTGGGAGATAAACCAAATTTCAAAGCTGTTTCAGAACTTGCTAAAGCCATATCTGCTAATTCTTGCTCACTAGGGTTAATGATGATAGCGCAATCTGAAAAAATATATGGTTTGTCATTGGCAACCAAAATTAAAGCAGAAGAAACACTGCGGTCTTTGTGTGCAGATTTGATGATTTGAAGGGCAGGTCTTACAGTATCTGCCGTGGAGTGATTTGCTCCAGATACCATGCCATCTGCGTCACCGGCTTTTATCATTAATGTACCGAAATAATTGTAATTTAATGCCATCTTTTTAGCGTCATTTGGTGTCATACCTTTTGCTTTGCGCAATTCATATAGAAGATCGGCGTATTTTTCTAATTTGTCTGAAGTTTCCGGTTGTAATAATTCAATTCCATCCATGCTCCAGTTGTTTTTATCAAAGTAGGCTTTGATTTCTTCCGGATTGCCTAAAATAATCAATTTAGCGGCTTTTCTTTCAGCAATGGTATGTGCGGCTTGTAAAATGCGCTCATCTTCTCCTTCAGGCAATACTATCGTTTTCAGCTCTTTAGAGGCTCTCTCTAAAAGGCTATCAAGGAATTTGGTTATTTTCATCTCTATCGTCCTTTTATGATGTGTATTTGAAAAGTTTTCTTCAGTTAATATCATAACCTTTTAAAAGGCAATAAAAAAGTTTGATTTTTATGCTTTTACGTTATAAATCTAGTAGAGGTTAATTATGGAGATTTTATCGTGTTGAAATTTTTCGTTGTTATGACATTATTTTTTATTTTGTCAGGTAATGTAACGGCTAAACCTCTTTTTGAGGCTGATGTTAATGTTGATATAACAGCTGAAAATGTGGTGGAAGCTAAAAAGCAAGCTATGGCTAAGGCTAGAAGAGATGCTTTAAATGATGTTTTGCTTAGTGTTAGTACAGCTCAAAGTGTTGAAGAATTAGCTAAATTGAATGATAATCAAATTCAGCATTTTATCTCTGGTGTTATGGTTTTAATGGAGAAATCTTCAAATGTTCGTTATATCGCGGATTTGCGTGTTACCATTAATGAAGATGTATTAAAGGCGTATATGGCAGAGAATAATTTGCCGTTGGTTGTGGGTGAAGAGCAAACAGTTTTGGTTATTCCTTTGCTGGAGAAAAATGATGGTTCGCTTGATTTGTGGAGTGACGCTAATTTTTGGCGGCAGGTTTTTACAGATAGAAAAGATATTCGCAAAGGAAACCTTATTCTTCATGATATAGATAAAAATTTGGGAAATATTACAGCTGTTGAGGCTAATCGTATTTATGATATGTCAGATGCTGAATTTGCTGATGTGTCTGGTTTTAATAATGTTGAAGAAGTTTATGTCTTAAAATACTCGCTTAAAGATGGTAAAGTTTATGTCAAATCGTTTCCAACTCGTGAAGTGAATGGAGTTGTTATCGGTGACGCAACGCCTCAAGATATGATTGAAGCGGTATTGCCGTTTTTTAAAGATGTGAAAAAAGCAGCTAAACTTGAAAATTTAGATGATAATGCAGAATTTGTTAATCAAAAGATAGAAGCAGTTTATTCTTACTCTAAACTTAGTGAATGGTTATCTTTGAAACGCTTTTTGGAGACAAATTCTCAAGTTAAAGATGTTAAGGTTGTTTCTATGGCTAACGGCAAGGTGCATTTTAGCTTTATTTATAATGGTGTTTGGGAAAAGTTGCAGGCAAATTTGGCTTTGAGTGGCTATAAAATGAGAAATGAAGGAGGGTATTATGCCATCAACTAAGGTACAAAGTCGTTTTTATGTTAACCCGTATATGTGGTTTGTTATCTTTTTTGTGTTCTTTTTCTTTCTTTATATGTTACGATCTGTTTTAATGCCATTTGTCGCCGGTATTTTATTGGCGTACTTGTTAAATCCTCTGACAATTAAATTGCAGAAATGTAAAATGTCTAGAACGTGGGCGACGGTGATTGTTTGTATTTTGATGATTTTGTTGGTTATACCGGCTATTTTCTTATTTTTGGGAATGGTTGAAAGCCAACTGACATTGCTTATTCAAGCTACACCTAAATATTTGGCGCTGTTGTTGGATAAAATTCGACCGACGTTGAAACGTTTGGCAGAAAGCTATCCTGATTTATTTGCTGGCAATTTAGAGGATATGATTAAGGGAAATATCGGTAATGGTGTGAAATTAGCGAGCAAGCTGTTTCAAGGATTGATTGCAAATGGTTTTGCTTTTATTAACCTTATTTCTCTTATCTTGATTACGCCTATCGTTGCTTTTTATATGTTGCGTGATTGGGATACATTTGTTAAAAAATTTGAGGGACTTCTGCCTAAGAAATCTAAAAAAGGTATTATGCAGAGTATGCAGGAAATTAATACAATTATTGCCGGTTTTATTCGCGGTCAACTTAGTGTTTGTGTTATCTTAGGGTTGTATTACTCTATCGGCTTAAAATTGGTTGGATTGGAATTAGGCTTGCTTGTCGGTTTTATTGCCGGTGTTATCTCCTTTATTCCATATGTTGGCTCAATTACCGGTTTTGTGTTGGCGATAATTTTGGCTTTTGCGCAGTTTAACGATATTACGCATGTGATGTATGTGGTGGCTGTGTTCTTAAGTGGACAATTCTTAGAAGGTAACTTCTTAACACCTAAATTAGTGGGTGAAAATGTGGGGTTACATCCAGTATGGGTGATGTTTGCATTATTAGCCGGTGGCGTGTTATTGGGATTCCTTGGGTTAATGCTTGCTGTTCCTGTGGCAGCTATTATTGGTGTTTTGGTGCGTCATTTAGTTAAACATTATAAGATGAGTTCGCTTTATCTGGACTAGTAGTAAAAAAAGCCGCGAATTGCGGCTTTTTTTATATTATCTGGATTTTTTATTAGAGTTTTTTGACCATACGAATAAAGTTAATGCCTTTTTCTTCAAATAAATCGCCGTCTTGTTTGAAACCGAGTTTCTCGTAAAAACCAACAACGGAAAGCATTGCGTGCATCACCATTGTACTATATCCGATTTCTTTAGCAGTCTTTTCGGCGTATTCAATTAATTTTTTACCAATACCTTCGCCTTGATGCACGACGTCTACGGCAACTTGCATTACTCTGATTTCTTCATTATCAAGAGGTACCATTATTAAACCGCCGATTAGTTTGTCGCTGACGGAATCTATGCAGCCAATGTGTAGGAAACTTGCTTCTTCTTCTCTGAAAGAATCGAGGAATTTTAACCCTAATGGTTGCAATAATATACGATAGCGTAAATCTAACAGTTCCTGATAACGACTGGAACCGAATTCTATGTCTATAAATTTAATCATTGCAACCTCCATATTATTTCAGAATAATTTTATTGTTTCTTATTTAAGCACAGTTTTGTCTTACTTGCAACAGTAAAGTGTTTAAAATCTGTTGCGTTCCGATAAAATTTACTTTATGACTGATATAAGTTTGTTAATTTGTATTTAAGGATAACTCTATGCAGGATTTGGCAAAAATTAGAAATTTTGCAATTATTGCTCATATCGACCATGGTAAATCTACAATAGCGGATAGAATTATTGAGCGTTGCGGCGGTTTGGAGCGTCGCGAAATGACAGAACAAGTTTTAGACTCCATGGATATTGAACGTGAACGTGGAATTACAATTAAAGCACAGACCGTGCGTCTTAAATATGTTGCAAAAGACGGACAGGAATATATGCTTAATTTAATTGATACTCCAGGACATGTTGACTTTTCTTATGAAGTTTCTCGCTCGTTAGCTGCTTGCGAAGGTTCGGTGTTGGTTGTTGATGCAACTCAAGGTGTTGAAGCGCAAACCTTGGCTAATGTTTATTTGGCAATTGATAATAATCATGAAATTGTGCCGGCTCTTAATAAAGTTGATTTACCTTCTGCGGATGTTCAAAAAGTTAAAACTCAAATTGAAGATGTTATTGGTATTGATGCCAGTGATGCTGTTGAAACTTCCGGAAAAACAGGATTTGGTATTGATGATTTGTTAGAGGCTATTGTGCATCATTTACCGGCTCCTAAAGGTGATGCCGACGCGCCTCTTAAAGCTCTTTTGATTGATAGTTGGTATGATTCCTATTTAGGGGTGGTTATCTTGGTGCGAATCAAGGATGGTGTACTTCGTAAAAAACAAGTTATCCGTATGATGAGTAATAATGCGACTTATACAGTAGATAGATTAGGCGTGTTTACGCCTAAAATGCAGGAAACTGATGAGTTGTCTGCAGGTGAAGTAGGTTATATTACAGCTAGTATCAAGAGTGTTGGAGATTGTAGCGTCGGTGATACGATTACCGATAATAAAAGACCTTGTGAGCAAGCTCTACCCGGTTTTAAACCTTCTATACCGGTGGTGTTCTGTTCTATCTTTCCGGTTGATAGCAGCCAATATGAGGCTTTAAAAGATGCATTGGCGAAATTGAAACTTAATGATGCTAGTATTGATTATCAAAATGAAAATTCGGCGGCTTTAGGACTCGGTTTCAGATGTGGTTTCTTGGGACTCTTGCATATGGAAATTATTCAAGAACGAATTGGTCGCGAGTTTGATTTGGATATTATTACAACAGCTCCGTCTGTGGCTTATAAAATTAATTTGACTAAGGGGGAAACTATTATGTTGCACAATCCTGCTGATATGCCGGATTTGTCGACAGTGGCTTCTATTGAAGAACCTATGGTTAGAGCGACAATACTTGTGCCAGATACTTATTTGGGGGCGGTTTTGAAACTTTGTACGGAACGTCGTGGATTACAACAGGAATTAACCTACGTTGGTTCTAGAGCGATGGTGGTTTATCGAATCCCTCTTAATGAAATTGTATTTGATTTCTATGATCGCTTAAAATCTATTACGAGCGGATATGCCAGCTTTGATTATGAATTGGTTGGCTATGAACAGTCTGATTTAGTTAAGGTGCAGATTTTAATTAATGAAGAACCTGTTGATGCTCTAGCCTTTTTATGCCATAGAAGCGAGGCTGAATCTAGAGGGCGTCAAATTTGTGAGAGATTGAAGGATTTAATCCCGAGGCATTTGTTTAAAATTCCGATTCAAGCAGCTATCGGAGGACGTGTTGTGGCTCGTGAAACTATTTCGGCTATGCGTAAAGATGTAACGGCTAAATGTTATGGTGGCGATGTTACTCGTAAACGTAAGCTTTTAGATAAGCAAAAAAAAGGTAAACAAAGAATGCGACAATTTGGTAAAGTAGAAGTACCTCAGTCTGCGTTTATTGAGGCTTTACGCATTGGCGATGATTAATTTGATAGAAAAAAATAAACGGCTCAAGTCAGCCGTTTATTTTTTTGTTATTGCACTTCAAAGCGTTTTATAGAGTTGGCTTTAGCTAAAGTCTCTTCTTGTTCACGATTACTTGGAAATTTGCCACGGCGTTGATAGACTCTTAATTCCATACCATAGTAAGAATATAATTGCTTAAATTTAGGTAAGGACGAATCCGGATATGGAATCGCTTTGAGTAAAGATGATAAACTTTTTTGTTTCAGTTTTTCTAAATCAGATAATTGAGACAGAGGTTGCGGAGAGCTGTTTTCTTTGGTGGCTGCAATTTGAGTGTTTTCATCTAGTCGGTATTGCTGTAGTTTTTGTTTTGTTTCAGGGGAAACAGAGATAGATTTTGGGGTTTCATCTTTGAAAACTATGTTTGTTGAAGGGAGAGTTTGGGGTGTGTTGGTTTTTGTTTGTTTTTTTATGGGTTGCAGAGGGGCTGTTGCGTTTTTGGTGATTGGAAATGTTGACCTTTTTTTATTTTCTAATGAGGCTTGTGAAGAAATTGATGTAGAGGATGAATCTTCAGCTATGGTTGTTTTTTGTGAAGTGAGGGTATTGTTGTTTGATGTAGATGTATTTTGTTGTAATTGATTTTCGGATGTTTCATCTGGTTGGGTGTATCGTGGGCGCATTAAACGGATATCTTGTACTTTTTGATTTTGTTGGAAAGCTCCGCCTGGGATGAAAAAAGCGTATTGCTGAGAAGTAATGTTAGCGGATACGGTCTTATATGTAAAAAAACTGGACAAGATTATGCTTATAATATATATGTGTTTCATAGGATGACTCCGCATTGTAAAAGAACTTTGTGAGGGATTATATATGAGAAAAGTTTTTTTTGCCTTAATTTTTATGATTTCTGCTGTACGTATAGGGGATGCGGCAGATGATAATATGCAAAAATATGTTCAAGAATGTTTGAGTGTTATTGACGCTCCTGTAGTAGAAGTTACTTCTGCTTATGGTAAATTACGGTATAATTATACAAAAGGTGAAGAGTTTCTTAAACGCGAAACAGCTCAGAAATATAAGGAAAATGGACTCGATATTCCTCAGGATTTTGTTCCTATTGGACTTACAAAGGTTCGTGATGGTTTTAGTTTTAATTTAACTGTGGGACAAATTGAAATTAGTCGGGGTTATGAATGTGTTTATCCAGAAAAAATAGAAGCTCATCTTGGCTTTTATGTTCCAACTATCTATATCTCTAAAGATTTGCAAGAGGGGTCTTGTTTGTATGATGTAGCTTTAAAGCATGAAAAAACACATATGCAAATTTATATTGAAGCTTTGGATTATTTTTTGCCGGAATTTAAAAGAGCTTCAGAAGATCTTTTTAATTCTGTGGGGGTAAAAATAGTTGCTCCAGGTCAGCAGAGTGATGTTGTTGCAAAAGAACTTAATGTGGAGTATTTGCAAAAATTGCAGACTAAAGTTGAAAATTGGCGAACAGAAGTAGAAAGTGAGCAATTGAAATTGGATTCTGTTGAAAATTATATTATTGAAAATAAGCTTTGTGAGAAGTTTGATAAAAAGTAGTATGAGATAGTGGGTGGTTAAAATTAATTATTTGTTTGTTATGTTCTTTAAAAGGGGATATATGCTCATATCTTAGATTTGTCGAAATTGGTATTGGTAATAAAAAAACCACCCTTGTGGTGGTTTTTTATGATCTTTTATGTTAACAATTATAATCCTTTTTTAATCCAGTAATACAATCATATATTCCTTTGTATGCAGAATCGATAAATTGCATATCTTTTGCGGAGTTATTTCCATAATATATACGAATTGTTGTCATGCCACATTGTTTGGCAAAATCTAAATTTGAATAGCTGTCATCCACAAAAATACATTCTTCGGGATTGACACCTATTTTTTCGCATAGACGTTTATATACGTCAGGACTCTCATTTTTTTTGTATACATCAAAATCTTCTACAGAGTAGAATCTGTCTTTAAAAAAGTCATACAAGCCAATATGTTTTAAGATCTTTTCACAAATATCTTTTGATGAAGTTGAAAATATATATTGTGGACATTTGAGACTTTGAAGATTTTCTAATAAGTTTTCATATGGAGCTATGGTTTGTACTAGTTCACTTTTATAATTGTGATATGATTTGTACAAGTCTTTATGCGGTATACCATATTCCCTGGAAAATATCTCTAGTCCATCTCTGTATGTAGCATATGATTCTTTTACTTTTGCAGTAGCTTCTTTAAAATCCAACGGTATATTAAATTTTTCTATTGCTGCGGCTGCAGTTGCTTCATTTAACTTGTTTTTGTATTCGTCTGTTTCGTAGTAAAGGGTGTTATCTAAATCCCAAATTATGGTGTTTTGCAATTTTTATACTCCATCAAATTTTATCCGTCAAATATAATATAGATTGATATTATATAGGTCAACCTTTTTTAATGAAAAAAAAGGAGAAGTTTTTTAAAAAACTGTTAGTAAAATCTTTAAAAATATTGTGAGGGGGGTTATTGACTTCCTAAAAAAAAAAAATCGTTTTAATTTTAATATGATATAAAAAAATAAAAAAAAATGAAGAGGGATATCTTGTCAAAATAGATGTTTTTTTTATGATGAGGCTTGTTATCGAATTTGAGATTGAAAAGTATTTTTTACTATATTTAGTGTATTTTTACGGTTTGTTAACACAATATGTAGTATGGTGCTCTTAAAGTCGAAAAGGAACTTGTTACATTTATAAGAGAAGGGAATAATAAAAAAATGGCAAATAATGAGTTGCAAATGCCCGCGGCAAAAAAATATAAAATGCCGTTTAAAAGTATAACCAAAAGAGATGGTACTCTTGCTGATTTTGATGGTGATAAAATTTATAACGCAATTTTAAGAGCCGGTGAAATTACGAACGAGTTTGATAATGATGATGCTTGGCTTTTAACAGCTCAAGTGATGAAAATTTTGTCTCATAAGTTTGATGAGTCTCTGCCTTCAGTTGAGGATATTCAAGATGTGGTTGAACAAGTTCTTATTTCTTCAAACTATTTTAAAACAGCTAAGTCTTATATCTTATATCGTGATAAGAGAAACAGAATGCGTGGAGATGGGAAGACTGTTATTGATGTTGAAAGCTCTGTTAATGAGTATTTGGAAAATTTGGACTGGCGTATTAAAGAGAATGCTAATCAAGGATATTCCAACGGCGGGTTAATTTTGAATGTTTCCGGTAAAGTTACTGCCAACTACTGGCTGTCTCATGTTTATCCGGCTGAAGTTGGTGAAGCTCACAGAAATGGAGATATTCATATTCATGATTTGAGTATGTTGGCGGCTTATTGTGCCGGATGGTCTTTGAAAAATTTGTTGCGTGAAGGATTTAATGGTGTTCCTGGTAAGGTTGAAGCTGGCGCTCCGAAGCATCTTTCTTCTGCTATTGGACAGATGGTTAACTTTATGGGAACCTTGCAAAATGAATGGGCTGGTGCTCAAGCTTTTTCTTCTGTTGATACTTATTTGGCTCCGTATGTCAGAAAAGATAAGCTGAATTATGAGCAAGTAGAACAATGTATGCAAGAATTAATCTATAATTTGAACGTTCCTTCTCGTTGGGGGTCTCAGACTCCATTTACAAACTTTACGTTTGATTGGGTTTGTCCTGAAGATTTGCGTGATCAACATCCAATTATTGCTGGTGTTGAGCAGGATTATACCTACGGTGATTTAGGTGAAGAGATGGCTATGATTAACAAAGCTTACATCACGGTTATGATGGGTGGCGATGTTAAGGGAAGACCTTTCACTTTTCCAATTCCAACATATAATATGACTTGGGACTTTCCTTGGGAGGATGAAAATACTGAATTGTTATTTGAAATGACAGCTAAGTATGGGTTGCCTTATTTTCAGAATTTCTTGAACTCTTCTTTGAAGCCAGGTCAAATTCGTTCTATGTGCTGTCGTTTACAACTTGATTTGAGAGAACTTTTAGCTCGTGGTAATGGCTTATTTGGTTCTGCAGAACAAACCGGTTCTGTTGGGGTGGTTACAATTAACTGCGCAAGACTTGGTTATGTTTATAAAGGTAATGAAGCAGCTTTGTTTGCCAGAGTTGATGAGTTGATGAATATTGCCAGAACTTCTTTGGAAATTAAGAGAAAAGTTATTCAACGTTTGATTGATAATGGGTTGTTCCCATTCACCAAGAGATATTTGGGCACTCTTCGTAATCACTTTTCTACTATTGGTGTCAATGGTATGAATGAAATGATTAGAAACTTTACTAATGATGAACACAATATTGCAGATGCTTGGGGACAAGCTTTTGCTGAAAAATTCTTAGACTTTATTCGTGATAGATTAGTGAAGTTTCAAGAAGAGACTGGACATATGTATAACCTTGAAGCGACTCCGGCTGAAGGTGCAACAACAAGATTTGCAAGAGAAGATAAAAAACGTTATGTCGGTATTATTCAGGCGGGGACTCCTGAAGCTCCTTTCTATACAAACTCTTCTCAATTGCCGGTTGGTTATACAGATGATCCATTTGAGGCTTTGGATTTGCAAGCTAGATTGCAATCTAAGTATACAGGAGGTACCGTTCTTCACCTTTATATGAACCAACGTATATCCTCTGCAAAAGTTTGTCGTGACTTTATTAAAAAGGTTTTGGCTAATTATCGTTTGCCATATATCACGATTACACCGACATTCTCTGTTTGTCCAAAACATGGTTATATTGCCGGTGAACATGAATTCTGTCCGATTTGCGATCAAGAAAAGAAGGCAGAAAAGTTGAAAATGCTTGCAAAAAAGCAAGAAGTAGCGTAGAATAGTATTATATTTGAAAGGGAGAAAAATGAGCAATATTATTAATATTGAAGATGTTAAATTGGATGATTCCGAAAGACAACGTTGTGAAGTATATACCAGAGTTATGGGGTATATTCGTCCGACAACAGAATTCAATGTTGGTAAAAAGGGCGAATACAATAGCAGATTATGCTTCTGTGAAGAAAAGGCTATTCAAGGTTGCGAAGCTCGTGAATGTGTTTGCAGTGCAGAAACAATGGCTTTGGCTGCAGAGTAATTCCTTGCTAAGAGGTGGGTGCTTATGAACCCTATTAGAATCGGCGGTATTGAGAAATTCAGTATCGTCGATTTTCCAACTAAGATGTCCGCTGTTGTCTTTATGCAGGGATGTCCGTGGCGTTGTCCGTTTTGCCATAATACGCATCTTCAAGATATTAATGCTGATACGAATATTGTATGGCAAAAGTTTGTTGATTTTCTTCAACATAGAAAAGGAATGTTGGATGCCGTTGTGTTTTCTGGCGGGGAACCGTTGGTTCAGGACGGCCTAATTGATGCGATTGAAGAAGTTAAGGCGTGGGGATATAAAATTGGTTTACATACCGGAGGATATCGTCCCGATAGATTTGCTGAGGTTTTAAAGCATGTTGATTGGGTGGGGTTTGATGTAAAGGCTCCATTTGATAAAGAAAAATATAAAGTTGTTACTGGTGGGTGGGGCGATGTTGATAAAGTCTTGGATAGCTTAAAAAAACTTATTGCATCAGGTATCACTTTTGAATGTCGAACGACTTGTGATCCTCGTTTCTTAACAGTTGATGATCTATATCAGATTGCAGATACTCTTAAAAGTATGGGGGTAAAAGAGTATTATTTGCAAAAATATCGTAAGGTTCCTTCTGATACGGATACTACTGAAAGTCAATGTTTGGCTTTGGTTGAAAATGAAGATTTGTTAAAGCACTTAAAAGCAAATTTTGAAATTTTTGATGTGCGAAAATGATTTTACATTCAACGAGAAAAGAAGAAGCTCTAGAAGCTTCTTCTTTCTTTGTATCTGTTTATAATAAACGGAAAATGGCAAAAAAATAGGGGATAACCTTGGAATTTTTGCAAAAATTACTTGGTTAAAATTGCAGAGGTGCTATATTGAATCGTGCTTAAAATTTATTATAACAGAGGTTTGTAATGGCTGAATTGACTGAAGAAGAAATTGTTAAAGGTGAACAAGAGTATAATGCTGACTCAATTAAGGTATTAAAAGGCTTAGATGCTGTTCGTAAAAGACCGGGAATGTATATCGGTGATACTGACGATGGATCTGGTTTACATCATATGATTTATGAAGTCTTGGATAATGCTATTGATGAAGCGTTGGCCGGCTATTGCGATAAAACTGAAGTTATTCTTAATCCGGATGGTTCAGCGACTATTCGTGATAACGGACGTGGTATGCCTGTTGATATTCATAAAGAAGAAGGGGTTTCTGCTGCGGAAGTTATTATGACTGAATTGCACTCTGGTGGTAAATTTGATAATAATTCATATAAAGTTTCCGGTGGTTTGCATGGTGTGGGCGTGTCGGTGGTTAATGCGCTTTCAACCTGGTTGAAATTGAAAATTTGGCGTAATGACCAGCAGTATGAGGCTGAATTTGCAAATGGTAATGTGGTTGAGCATATCCATGTTACCGGTTCTACTCCGGGGAAACATGGTACAGAAGTTTCTTTTTTACCTTCTCCGGAAACATTTACACAAACCGAATTTAGTTATGATGTTTTGGAACGTTCTATTCGTGAAAAGGCTTTTTTGAATTCCGGTGTTTATTTGAAACTGATTGATAATCGTGGTAACGAGCCTAAAGAAACAGTGTTCCATTATGAAGGTGGTTTGAAAGCCTTTGTTACGCACCTTAATAAGGCAAAAGCTCCACTGCATGAGAATATAATTAGTATTTCAGGTGAACAGAATGATATTCAAGTTGATGTGGCTATGCAATGGACCGAGGCATATAACGAGAGTATGTTGTGCTTTACAAATAATATTCCTCAAAAAGATGGTGGTACTCACTTGGCGGGATTTAGAGGGGCTTTGACGCGTACGGTTAATAACTATATTCTTGAAAATGGTCTTTTGAAAAAGGATAAAACAGTTATTACCGGTGATGATATGCGTGAAGGTTTAACTTGCGTTTTGTCTGTTAAAGTTCCGGATCCTAAGTTTTCTTCTCAAACGAAAGATAAATTAGTTTCTTCTGAAGTTCGTCCGGTTGTTGAAGGTGTTATGGGCGATAAATTAAAAGAATGGTTAGATGAGCATCCAGCTGAAGCTAAGATTATTGTTGGTAAAATTGTTGAAGCTGCTACTGCTCGTGAGGCTGCTCGTAAAGCTCGTGAATTGACACGTCGTAAAGGTGTTTTGGATATTTCTTCTCTTCCGGGTAAATTGGCTGATTGTCAAGAAAAAGATCCCGCTTTGTCAGAAGTGTTTATCGTAGAGGGAGACTCCGCTGGCGGTTCTGCTAAACAAGGTAGAGACAGAAAAAATCAGGCTATTATGCCTTTGAGGGGTAAAATCTTAAATGTAGAACGTGCTCGTTTTGATAAAATGCTTAATTCCGCAGAAATCGGTACAATTATTACGGCTTTGGGAACGGGAATCGGACGTGATGACTTTAATCCTGATAAATGTCGTTATCATAAGATTGTTATCATGACTGATGCGGATGTTGACGGTGCGCATATTAGAACACTGTTATTGACTTTCTTCTATCGTCAGATGCCTGAATTAATTGAACGAGGCTATGTCTATATTGCTCAACCGCCACTTTATAAAGCTAAACGCGGTAACTCCATTATTTATCTGAAAGATGATAGAGAAATGGAAGATTATTTAATCAATGGCGGTTGTGATGATGCTTATTTGGAAAAAGCTGATGGAGAGAGAATCTTGGGACAGGATTTGGTTGCTTATGTAGAAAGTACTAAAAAAGCACGCAATTTAGTTTCTATGCTGAGTACAAAGGCTCCGGAACATATTGTTGAACAAATGGCTATTTGCGGATTGTTTGATAAAGAATTGCAAGCAGATAGAGCTCGTTTGCAAGCTGAGTTGGATAAGTTGGTTATTCGCTTGGATAATCTTGAGGCTGAATATGATCGCGGTTGGAAAGCAGAAATTTTAGATAATGGTAATATATCTTTCTATCGTACATTGCGTGGCGTTAAAGAAGAACATATCGTTGGTGCTTCTATTTTGGAAAGTGGTGAAGCTCGAATCCTTAATTCAATGAAGGATTTCTTGGCAGAAAACTTCTCTCAGACTTTGAAACTTGTTTCTAAAACTGGTGGTGAGACAGTGATTGCAGGGCCGGTTACTTTGGTTGATGCGGTTATGGCAGCAGGCAAGAAGGGTATTACATTGCAACGCTACAAAGGTTTAGGCGAAATGAACCCTGAACAACTTTGGGAAACAACGTTGGATCCAGAAGCTCGTTCATTGTTACAAGTTAAAATTGACCAAATGGAAGAAGCTGATGAAGTCTTTTCTACACTTATGGGGGATGTAGTTGAACCTCGTAAAGACTTTATTCAAGAAAACGCACTTAATGTGGTTAATTTGGATATTTAATTATATCCATTTAATCGAGATGAAATTGAGGGAAACCGTTAGGTTTCCCTTTTTGTTTTCGGAGAATTGAATACGGATATTTAGATTTCCTTTATTAGGTTTTAGCGTGAGCAACGTTTTTAGGAGAAAATTGTTATTGTTTCGTTGTGTAGTTGAGTGAATTGATATAAAAAAGAACCTCTCTTTTGAGAGGTTCTTTAATTTTTTAATACATTGAATATTTTATGGCGAAGTAAATAAGTGCCCAGACAATCATCATACAAATGATTGCTAATATTTTACTTTTTTCATACTCTTTATATGTATTCCACATGCCGACAATGCACACAATGCAGTATGTCAGAGTGCCAATAAATGCAGCAGAGTAGAAACATAGCCAAGTGAAAGCCGATGGATTCATGCTTAATAGAGATATGTTATTCAAAACAACTTGTAAAAATCTTGTGTCATAGCCAACAGATTGTTTTAAAAATATCATAAGTAATCTTGTTATAAAACTGGAGGCAATTAAGCCTAAAACAGAGAATTTCCAAAAGGCAACGGCTAGTGAATATTGTCCGTAAACAAATTTTCCAAACATTATGTATCTCCTTGTTGTCGTTCTTATTTAGTTTTTAGTGTATTTCTTATTGTTTCGCAAGCTTTTTAGAAAAAATCTACAATGTTCTTGTATTTTTTCAATCCTAATTTTTTATGGGTATTGGCTATGTACTCATGCAAGTCATTCCATGTTGTATTTTCTTCTATATATTGACGGGCTTTTTGAGGGGATTTGGATAATTGTATCTCAATTACTTGCGTTAATAAATCATACATGGCAGGGCTTACTTTGGCAAAGTCAATGTGGATTAATTTGTTTTCATCAAGAGTGATAGCTTTGTGTTGTAATAGAGTATTGAATTCTATTAAATCCACAATTTTGTATGTTTCTGTTGGAAATATTGGTTTTGCTCGTAATAGTAAGCGGAAAATCCATGTGGTATAAATTTCTTTTAATTCTTCTTCTGTGATGATGCCTTGTTTAACGTATTCTGGCATGAATGAAATTGATACTGTATCCGCTTTGTTTTCTTCAATAATTGATTTGCAAATACCAGGGGCATTTTGATATTCGCTGTTCGGTCCTAAAGAGTGTCCGTTTTCATGACCGATTACGAATAGATGGTCTGCTTCTAAGTTATAATATTTGTGGTAATCTGGATGTAAAAACGCATTTAGCATTTTTTGTGTTCTTTCCGGATCGTGACTTTGTCTTACTTGACGATGGTATACGTTGCGTCTTCCTCCGCCGGTTTTGATTGATAATTTATCATTGTTGGGAAGGTTTTGGGCTACAGTCATGCCACCACGACATTGTGCATAATCTCCGGTTAAGCTAATTAAATCAACATCAACCATGGTTTGTTTTAATTCAGTATTGGTGCTGATGGTTTGGGTGTATTGGCTGGCATGAGGCATTAAAGAACTTAATTTGGGCATCATGTTTTTGAATTTTAGGAGCAAATCTGTCCCCTTTTGGTTTACGATGCCAACACGAGCGCCTAGCATGTCTTTGGCAATGACTTCAATGTGCTTTTCAGCGATTAGTTGTGCCAATTCCGGATTTTCCAGAACGGTTGAGGTCATTTCATCATCATAATTTTCGCGACTTAATGTAAATTCTAGCGGTGTATCTTGCATCATAGCCCAATGTTTATCTGCAAGCATATCCATATCTTCGTTGTTTTGCAGTAAAGCTTGTGCTTGCCATGATAAATATTCTTTGAATAGGTTGTTAGTGCAATAATGAGCGGCGACTTCTAATTCATTGGCCATTTCTGAGAATTCTTGTTTGAAATATTCCGTATAGTCAATCGCTTTTAATTCATCTTGTTCCCTTACAACCATAGTGCGTGCAGATAGAATTTGAGCTATTTCTTTGTCTTTTCCTTCTGCAAACATTTTTAATAAAATTTGGTGGAATTCGCTGACACTTAAATCTTGAGGATAGAAATTTTTTCCGGCAGGAGTTGTTAAACCTTTGAATATGGTAATTGGTTTCTCATCAATGCCGTTCAGGCCACATACGCCGTTTAGAGAATTAAACATTTTTAAGGATAATGCTGCTTGTTCATCATTTGCAGCTTCTTTTTCAAGTGCTTTTTTTAATGAAATATTGTGCTGATTATCTTGTTGTAAGCTGACATTATTTAAAATTTTTGCAGCAGCTACTAAGTGTTGTAGTGCTTTTTTATCTCCTTCCTCTAGGGCTTGATATTGCACAGATTGCTCTGACAATAGGGTAATATCTGTCATTTCCTCTGTTGTCATTTTCTTGAGTTCATCAATGTTATAATTTAATTCATAGCCATTATATGTTGTCATTTAAGTTTATCTCCACTGTCTTAAATTTGTAGAATTTCATTTTAGGATTATGATAGTCAGGATTTATACCTGCTTGTTGTTTTATATAATGATAAATGTTTTCATCTTTGGCGTTTTCTTTTTTATATTTTTCTATTTCTTGAGGAAGTAAAATGTATTCACGTTGTTCAAAGCGAAATAATAAGCCATCATTTGATAATATATTGTTCTGGTAAGGGATTTCTTGGAACGAAGTTAATAGGAATAATTTTTCTATTTTTTCTTGAGAGGTAAATTTGTGTAAACTTTTGCTAATGTTGTGAGCCAGAGATTTATTTGTATTTAAGGTGCAGATTTTTTTATTTGCAGAACATATACAAACAGCAGAATTTTTTAAAAGAATATATTGAGCAGAAATTGGGTAATCTATTTTTGCATATGGGGTAGATGGAATGCGACTGAGAATTATATCTTTATGGTTTTCTATTAGTTTTTTTAGGTTTTCTTGTTCTTGCTCTTGTTGGTTTTGAGGTGAGGGGGAAAGTGGAGCAAAAAAATCTAAAAAAGTTTGAATTTCAGGTGTTATAACAAAGTCTTTTGGATATGTGTAACTTATGGTATAAGGAATAAAATTTTTTGATTGAATTAGTTCTGGTATTTTATTTTCATCAGATACTACAATAAGTTGCGTTGATTTATTATCTTGTTTTATTTGGGGAGAAAATATTTGTGCCAGTTTTAAAATCTTTTCAGAATCTGGGATTTCTGAGGAAATGTTGATTGTTGTTGCATTATTAGGTATTAGGGAGAATGATTTTGCTAATGTAATCAGATTTTCTCTGCTGGAAAGATTGGAAATAAGAAAAATTATTTCTTCTTTTTTAGGGGTGCTCAGAATTGTTATGGGGGTGGTTTGCGTATACCACTCTAGTGGTGTTGCTTGGAATTTATAGTTGATTAATTGTTTTTTTGTTTGATGCAAATTAATCGGAAATTGGATGAAATTGATTAAGATAATGAGTGTTATACTGATGATAAAAAGGATCCGTTTTATTTTTTTTTGACGTTCTTTCTTTTTATCTACGTACAGTAACATGGGAAAATCTTTCGCTATTGTTTTTGCGGATGCAAGGCGCATCTTTTCATGTTTTCTTTAGATAACGTGATAATGGCATTTTCTAAGTCTTTAAGTATAGGTTCACCTATTTCTTTGATTAAGGGTTTCTTTTTTAATGCCATTTTGTAGTATTCTCCGCCGTTTTCACATAATCCCCAATAGCGCACGTCTCCATCTTTGTATTGGTTGGCTTGGAGGTTGGCTTCTAATTTATCTAAAGCGGAAACAATTTTGGCTTCAAGAGTTTCTTTTTCCTCATACTCTTGGTATAAATCGTAAATCTTTTTATTTAATGGTATAGGAAGCTGTTTTTTTAGTTCTTTTATAGCTTGAGCTTCTTTATATTTTTTTTCTTCTTTTATGGCAGGATTAGCAATTTGATTTGCTGCTGTATAGTCGCCTACTTTTCCTTCTGCAATATCATGTACTAATGCCATTTCTAACATCTTTGTGTAGTCAACTTTACTCTTTAAGTAAGGGGTAATTAACATAACTAAAAAGGAGAGTTTGAAAATATGCATTGCATCATTTTCGGTGGAACCTTCATATAAGAGTAAATCTCTTTTGACAACGCAGACCTCTTCTAATGCACGCATAAAATTGATGATTTTATCAATTCTTTTCATAACTCTCCTTTGTTTTTGTGGTTTATATTTATTTGTTTTTAGCGTTTTTACCAATAAACTTTTTGCCGTTCATATAAGGTTGTAATTTTTCAGGAATACGTACGGTATGGTCAGCCTGTTGGTGATTTTCAATAAACGGTACCAATATACGTGGTGTGGCAATTCCGGTATTGTTTAAGGTATGAACAAACTTAACTTTACCGTCTTTGTTATCTCTGTATCTTAAGTTCGTGCGACGAGCTTGCCATTCTGTGATGTTTGAGCAAGAGTGGGTTTCTCTGTAGCAATTTTGAGAAGGTGTCCAAGCTTCTAAATCGTATTGGCGATATTTAGGTGCACCCATGTCACCAGTACATATTTCCAATACCTGATAGGGCAACTCTAAATCTTGCAGTACTTCTTCTGAAATGGCTAATAAGGTTTTGTGCCATTTTTCACTTTCAGCAATATCATTTTTACAGATTACAAATTGTTCTGTTTTTAGGAATTGATGAACACGAACTAATCCTCTTGTATCTTTTCCGGCAGCTCCGGCTTCACGACGAAAACATGGAGAAAATCCAGCATATAGTATTGGAAGGTCGTTTTCAGATAATATTTCATCTGCTCTTAAAGAGTTCAGCACAAGTTCTGCAGTACCTGATAGGTATAAGTCATCAGCTGGCATATAATATACTTCATCTTGGGAAAATGGCAGATATCCCATGCCATATAATGGTTTTTGTTTTGATAAAGATGGAACAGTAATGGTAGTAAAGCCGTGTTCGGTTAATTTATCTAATACCATCATATGCATAGCTAATTCCAAACGAGATAATTCGTTTTTAATAGCATATGTTCTGGCTCCAGATACTTTTGTAATGCGTTCTAGTTCAGACCAGTCGTTTAATTCCATTAATTCTACATGGTCTTTAGGTGTAAAATCAAATTTTGTTGGTTCACCAATGCGTCTGATTACAACGTTGCCAGATTCATCTGGTCCGATAGGTGATTCAGGACATGGTAAATTTGGCATTCTCCACATAATGCTATCATATTTTTTTTGTTCTTCAGCCAGTAAATCTTGTTCTTTTTTTAATTCTTCACCGATTTCTTTACTTTTAGCAATAATTGCGGGGCGTTCCTCATTAGATGCGGATTTTATGGAGTTGCTTAATTTATTTTTTTCTTCAGCTAGTGTTTGGGTAGATGTTTTTAGCTTATTCACGTCTTTGTGTAATGCGATTAAGCCATCTATATCAATTTGTTCTTTTGTATAGCCTTTTTTGGCTAAACCTTCTTTTACCGTCTCCGGATTTTCTATAATAAATTTTATATCCAACATCTTTGTGTTTCCTTTTACATAAATTATTGCAAAATCTGGGGGTAGATTATCAAAATTTAAAATTAAAAACAATAGAAAATTAAAAGGCAAGCACAAAATGATAAAAAAGAGAAATTTGGCGATTGGTAAATTGGGTAAAAAATAAAGCTCACTATGGAGCTTTATTCATCTGAGTTATTCTTGTTTAAGATGTTTTCTCGGGCTTTGCGAGCTTTTTCGGCGAGAGTTTTTTGAGGCAGTGAGACCTCTTTGACGATGGAAGTTTGTGGTTGAGTTGGTTTTTTTTTTAATACTGCAGCATAGGCGTTAACAATTTCATTTTCAGCTTCTGGATTTTCATTGTATTTCATTTCACAGACATATAGTGTTTTTAAGTTTCTTATCTTTTCAATAGCTTCCGGTTGTAGACCTTCTATTAGAACTATTTCACTTTTGTTGCGTGTGATCTCTATTAATTTTTCTTTTTCTTTTAATTGAAAAGTAGGATTTAACGGTTTGTTTTCGCCAGCAAAAATCAAAACCATAATCTCTCCATTGTCATTTTCTAAAAGTTCATAGATGTTTTGAGGTTCGAGTTGTGTTTTATTTGTGGTTTCTGTCATTCTAATTTCCTTGTTATATATCTTTTGGTTAAGTGTATATCGTAACTTCTTAAAAATCTGTTACATATTTTATTTTGTTTTATATTTTTTTAGTTGCATTCTAAAAAATATATGATATAAGGCTCTAAAATGTTTAACTGTTTAGAGTAGAAAAGAGGTGATTTAAGTGGTTCAAGTTACTGTTATCGGTAATGATGTAGCTCAGTCTTTGAAAATTTTGAAAAAGAAAATGCAACGCGAAGGTATTTTTCGTGAAATGAAGTTAAGACGTTGTCATGAGAAAAATTCAGAAAAGAAAGCTCGTCGCCAAGCTGAAGCTATTCGTAGAGCTAGAAAACAGTTGCGCAAGCGCTTAGATACTGAAGGTTTCTAATTTGACTGTTTTGTTTTGTGGGAATCCTTGATTAGGATTCCCTTTTTTGTTGTTTGTTACTGTTTGGGGAGGGAATATAGATAATGTGTTTTGAAAAAGCTAAGGAGTGGTTGGTTGAAGAATATAAAGCATATTATCAAAAAGCTACAGAGCATGCTCGGCAGGTAATGGATGAAAAAATGAAACACTCATATCAAGTTTTGGGTGTTGGTAATTATTTACTGAAACATGAAAAAGCTTTTCAGAATTATAGTCTAGCGGAGATTCAACGGTTAAAGGCGACCGTTTTGTTGCACGATTTAGGTCGTTTTTATGAAGTATTTTTACATGAAGATGGGGGAAAGGTTGATCATGGTGTTTATGGTGCTTCTTTGTTAGCTGAAAATCCTGATTTTAATCACATTGAGATAATTCTTCCTATAAGACATCATGGACATTTAATTGAAAAACTTTATGAAGATGCTGATTATTTAGAATTATCAGCAGAGGATCGACTAGAAATTCAGAAAATCATTTATTTGGTGCGCGATGCTGATAAAATAGCTAATTTTTATCTTTTGTCGCGGCATTTTAGGGAAATAGAAAATGTATTTTTTCTAAAGTCTTTATTAGATTCTCAAACAAGAATACCTAGTGCAATGGTTTGGAGTGCTTTTATAAAGCATTCAGCAGTTGATGTTAAATGTGTTAAAAGTTTTGCAGATCAAGCTATTATGTATATGGCTTGTATATATGATTTAGCTTATAAATCTTCATTTGTGTTGCTAGATAGATTAAATATTTTACCTAAATTAGTTGATTGTTTTAAAAAATTTATAGCAGATGATTATATGAATATTTGCCAAAAGGAGTTGACCGATTATCAAAAGGCTCAGTTAAGTGGACAAAAAAACTTTTTTGAGTTTTAAGATGTTCTTAAGGCTTTTAGTGTATCTTTTAGATTATATAGATGTTAGTTTAGAGGGTAAAATGAAAGTTTTTGGTCTTTGGGTAGGATGCTTGTTTTTTGTAGTAAGTTCTGCGTCAGCTCAAGGGATTGTTGAGTCTCGATCAAATGGTAATTCGGCTTATAATATAAATGTTATTTCTGAAGAAGAGTATAATCAAAATATTACAGGAAATGTTTATAAAGTATATGAATTTGATGGAGCTTCTTCTCTTGTTCCTCAGTATTATCAATATAATGTAAATGAAAATAAAGAATATGAAAATGTAATTACGCAGACTGGATATGGAAGCGGTAATGGGGTGAATCCAGAAGTCAATGTGGGTGTTGCTCTTAATAATAGTGAAAATATAGAGGGTATTTCTGGTACATTGTATGAGAATAATCATTATACTTATGATTTTGTAGGCGGTGATGTTGACACCTATATTCGTGGTGGTGCTGTTTATAATAATGGTGTTATTGGGAATAAAGATGATAATGGACATTTTGTCGGTATTGCAATTGATGCAGATTTTATTGGAAATACTTTGACTATACAAACGCAAAAGGACGGTTTGTTGCGTGCTCAAGGTGGTGCTTTAGCTAATCAAGGGGATATAGGTAATATTCAAGGTGATTTTATTAATAATAGTGCAAACGGAATGTTTGCTTGGGGCGGAGCTATTTATAATGATAAAATTGCAATGATAGGTGATGTTTATGGTGATTTTGTTGGTAATTTTGTAAATGGAGAAAGTTCTGGTGGCGGTGCTATTATTAATGAAGGCCAAATTGGAAATATGCACAGTGATTTCGTTGCCAATTATGCCGAGACGTCTAGCTATGCGGCGGGAGGTGCTATTCATAATGACGATAATGGCTATATTGCAGGAATTAATGGTAATTTTGTAGATAATCACGTAAAGGGGGGGGCTCAGGCTTATGGTGGAGCTATTGATAATTTCTTAGGTTCTATTGGTGATATAAATGGTGATTTTAATAATAATCGAGCAATTTCAACAGATTTAGGGCAATCTTTTGGTGCTTTTGGTGGTGCTATTTCTAATCAAGAAGGTTATTTTAGCAATGTAAATGGTAATTTTTATGGAAATCAAGCATCAGCAAAAGTTTATGCTCAAGGTGGTGCTATTTTTAATTCATATGCTCGTATTGGAAATATACAAGGTGATTTTGTTCAGAATTCAGCTGTTTCTCAAGACGCAAGTGCTTATGGGGGCGCAATTTATAATGAGGCTGCGGTTATTGATGGTATTAAAGGGGATTTTTCTGAAAATATTGTTTCGGCTAAATTGGAAGCTCTCGGTGGTGCTATTTACAGTATGAATGGAACGGAAAGTAATAGTACGCTTAATTTAATTAATTCTAGTTTTTACAATAATTCTGCAGTTTCAGAGGATGGAATGGCGAAGGGTGGTGCTATTTATGCGGATAATCTTACTGTTACTGCTCAAGGGCAAAACAGTATTTTTCGTGGAAATATGGCAGATAATGTAAGCAATGCTATTTATATGGATGGGGCTACCAGTAATAAAAAAGCTGAATTGAATCTGATTACTAAGGAAGATGGGAATATTGTTTTTGATGATGCTATTGATGGAGAAAATTATAATTTAAATCTAGACAGTGATGGTTCTGGTGAAGTTATTTTTAATCATATTGTTGATCATGTTAGTAATTTTAATCTTTCAGATGTTTCAGCTGTTCATTTAGGTAAAGACGCTCAGATAAATATGCAAAATTATGTTGCGGATAATAAGAATGGTAGGCCTATTTTAACATTAGATGTTGAAGTAGATAAAAGTACGGGTAGCATTAATAATGGTATTTTGAATATTAGTGGAGATGTTTCTGGTAAAACAAATGTTGTTGTTAACTCGCTTAATCAGGATATGTTGGACGATGTTACTAATGCTAAAACTATTTTCGTTCATGCGCCTAATGATGATATGAATACCGAATCTGTTTTTAATGTCAGCCGAGTTATTGGAAGCCCTTATATGTGGGATTCTATTCGTAATTATGGAGGAGAAACAGAAGGAAGTAACTGGTATCTGGTTGTGCGTGATAATGGTAGTGGCGAAGGTGGTGGTGATGAAGATGGAAATGATAATCCGCCAAGTGATGTTGTATATGCTCCAGAGATCCCTGCTTATGTAGGTATACAGACAGCTGTTGTTGAACAGAATCGTAATCTTGGGCGGAAAATTGCTGCGGGGTTACGTTCTGAGCAAAATAAAGGATGTTGTGACAGAAAATTTCAGCATGCATATAATATGTGGATTGATGCAGATTATGATAGTGCAAAAATTGATGCTCCGGCTGATATGGATGCAAGTGTTCAGGGGGTAACTGCGGGAGTTGATTTTAAAACTGATAATTATAGTCGTTTGGGAGCTTTTGCTTCATATCGGAAAGGTGATTATGATTTGTCTGGGAAAGGAAAGTATGCTTCGGATTCAGGATCTTCGTTGGATGTAGATAGTTATTTAGGCGGTTTATATTATCATTATGGGCGTTATAATTGGAATATTTTAGCTACGTTATTTGGTGGAACTAATGATATTAATATTGAAACTGATGATAGAATTGTTTTTGCTGATACAAAAGGTACGCAATATGGAGCTAGTGTTGAGGTGGCAAAGAAGTTTTATTTGCCGTATGCTTGGATTATTGAACCTAGTGCAAGTTTGTTCTATTCAGCTTTAGATTTGGATGGGTTTAGTGATAATATGGGGAAAAGTGTTGATTTTGATTTGATGCACTATATTGAAGCTGAACTGGGGTTGAGATTTGAGCATTTGTTTTGCTTAAATGGGTGGACTACAAAAGTTTATGCTAAACCTTCTATTATTCAAACTTATGCTAGTGGCGATTCAGTCAATATTAGTGGCTTAAATGATATTTCTACCTATGATAATCAGTTATTGGGGAAAATGGAGTTAGGGGCAAAGTTTGGCTTGTCTCGTACTCTATCAGCTTATGCTGCGGCTAATTATACGTTTGGTAGTAATTATTCTGGATATGGTATTAATGCTGGATTAAATTACGCTTGGTGATGTAGGTGGTTGACGTTTTATAAAATAACAAAGCCCGCAATTTTGCGGGCTTTGTTATTTTATAAAACATATTGATAGTTTTTTTGTTATTAAGCGATTTTTTCTACCTGGCTGAATTCTAAATCAACAGGAGTGTAACGTCCGAAGATGGAAACTGATACTTTAACGCGAGATTTTTCGTTATCAACTTCTTCTACGACGCCCACAAATGATGCGAAGGGGCCATCTGTTACGCGAACTTGTTCGCCAACTTCAAAGTAAATCTCTGTAGATGGACGTTCAACGCCTTCTTCAATTTGAGTCATGATACGTTTAACTTCGGCTTCGCTGATTGGTTGTGGCTTATTATGACTGCCTAAAAAACCGCTTACACGAGGTGTATCTTTAACAATGTGCCATGCATCATCACTCATTTCCATTTTTACTAAAATGTATCCTGGGAAAAATTTGTGCTCAGCATTAACTTTTGTTCCTTTGCGAACTTCAACGACTTGTTCGGTTGGAACTAAAACTTCTAAAATTCTATCATCCATTTTTTTCAAAACGGCTTGTTCTCTGATTGATTCAGCAACTTTCTTTTCTGAACCGGAATATACGTTTACAACATACCAACGCGCTGTCATTGAAAACTCCTAATATTTGAAGATTAAACGAACTATTGCGGCAAATATCATGTCTACGCAAAAGAAAAATGCTGATGCAATTGCGACGATTACTAAAACCATAACCGTGGCACGCATTACTTCCTTTTTAGAAGGCCAAGTAACCTTTTTTACTTCTTGTTTAACTTGTCTAAAAAATTGTACCGGACTTGTATTTCCCATAGCTCTACCATTTCAATTACATTGATAAAAATTAGCAGGATGTTCTTAGGCGTTTTCTGATTTGTAAGATTTTTCTTTTATATCATTATGATGCCATCCATCCTAACAGATGTGCCAAACATATTAAAAAATTTTTTAGATGTCAATAAATATATTGATTGTTTACGCAGGTTATCTTTGACAGAGTTATATCTCTTTGATTGATGGAGAGGTGAGAACTACTTTGTTTTGATTTCATTGAAAATTTTTCAATGCACGGAGCTAGTCTGGTTGTTGACCATCATGTGCTTTCCATTGACATTCCGATATTTCCATATTGGTAAATGTTGCAGTAAATGATGAATCCTCCGGACTGCATGCGTATATTCCAAAAGTTATTTTATCATTGGCTTTATTTAGATGACAAATTCGCATTTGCTTAAAATGTTTGCCATCTGTAGAGTTTTCTATACAAAAATCGTTGTTGCGACGACTGAGGCGGTACCACATGGTTTTTATGTTTGCATTAATTTCGGTTGTGGCCCAATCGGAATATCCTTCGTTAGTTACGACGCTGCCTAAGTGTTGTATCAACTCGTTTTCATATTCTATTGAGGCTTTGAGCCAATTTTCGCTATTCAAATATACAACAACGCCACATTGATCAAAACGGTGTTTACTGTTAAATTCTGTTTTAACAATAAATGAAAAAAATTTTTCATCTGTTTCTATTTGTAAAACAGGCGCATTATCATTTTGAAAATTGTAATAGGTTCTTTGCCATAAATCTGTATGTGGAGATGTTATAATTTCAATTTTTTTATTGGAGATATTGTATTCTTTGGGTTCTCTTGTCCAGATGAGCTTGTTTGATGTAAATTTCATTTTATTTCTCCGTATATTATGGCTTTTGAAATATGGCTACAGCAACATTCTTAATATTATTTTAATTTTGATAAACTCCAACTATTTCTTTTTTACTTGAGGCAGAGAAAAATGGTTATTTAGCTGAACAATTAGCATTATAATGAGCAAATGTAGGAAGTTCAGGATTAACAACGGAAAGCTATGTACTTGAGATTGTTAAGATGAAGCATAGTAAAAAACTGTTTCATTGTCTGTGGAAGATGTCATTAGAAAACATTTTCAGGGTGATTATTAAAATCAGTATTTGTAGGGGGAATTTGTCAGCTAAGTACTAAAAAAACCGTCCAAAAGGGCGGTTTTTTAGTTAGTGGATGAAATGTAAAAAGAGAGGAAACTTTCAACCTGAATAAATGCTTCTAGTAAGCCATTAAATTAAATTTTTTTGGATTAAGCTTTGTAAAATCCTCTACACTCATCACTAAGGAGGCATAGACATTTGGCAATTTGTCTGGGTTAGAACTCTGAGGATAATAATCGAACGTTACATGTTCTCGATATTGGGGATATCCTTCATTTTCAAGTTCTCGCAACCAACAATCGTGAAAAGCATTAAAACCAAAATCATCAGCCATAGAGGTAAAAGTGCTGGATATCAATGTTGCACGATATTGCGGATAATGCGTTTTTACCCAGTCTTGAATTAAAAGAACACTTTCGCGTACTCCAACGTTATGTCCGATAGGTTCAAAAAAAGCAATGTTTATAAAAGGCTTGTTAAAATGAAACCTATCAAAAAACTCGTCATCTAAAAAAATAGATTCCGCAATCGGTTCATTTTCATGGATAAGTGCAGCCATTGCAACTGCGTCATTAAAACACGATACTTTTAAATTTTTATCGACTAAAAGATATCTTTTTGCAAAAGCATTTTGATATGCGGCCTCTTTTCTAGCAAACACTTTTTCCACTGCAGCTAAAGCTTGTTCTTTAGATAAGCGATTTGATGTAATAACTCTTTCAAATTCTTTAACACACATAATAAACAAATTTAATAGATTAATAATAAGTTTTCTGTTTGAGTGTTTTAACAAAATTCCTTCTTAAAATCAAGCGCAATTACTCTTTTTTCTTGTTATTGGTAGAACTTATAAAACCATTCAGGGACTTATTTTATAAACAATAATTTCAGCATCAGTACCAAATAAAAAATTACTAATATAACAAATGGAACAAAAACAAAAATTAAAAATCCATTTTTTTTAATTTTTGTTGCTATAAAAAAAAGTCGTTTATGTTTTCTTGCAAATGCCAGTTTTCTTAAATTATTTATAAATATAAAATAAAAAATTAGTATACTGACAATTATAGTTTCAACTATGTTGTTTATCATAAAATATACATACAAACATACTAAAAAAACATACAAAACAAATTTGACTATTTTTGCAGTTACAGGAAAGAGACCATTAAATATTTTATTCAACTCATCACTATATTTTCTTTTTTCCTGGTCATTAGAAAAAGCTAATACTAGTAAAATAATTGCTAACCACCATGATAAATACATTTTATCCCCCTTTTTTTAAAACAAATTAAAAGCATAAATATGTTACAAATTATAAGTAAAAAAATTAAAAAAACAATAAATCTCCCAAAAGAGAAAAATTTCCTAAACCATTTAAATATTTGTAAATCAAAGAATTTTATTTTATGTAGTCCGTGTAAAAAAGCGGGAGACAACCTCAACGGATACACGCTACACGGTCTCAATTAAGCTGTTGATTTAAAAAGAAAAAAGACGCATTGAAGCGTCTTTGTCTTGAGTGGCAGGGGCAGTAAGATTCGAACTCACGACACTCGGTTTTGGAGACCGATGCTCTACCAACTGAGCTATACCCCTATGTAAACACAGCTATTTTATTTACTCCAACTTTGATACACGTTTAGAAACAATAAATCAAGTCTTTTTTAGAGCTGTCAATAAATAATTTTTTATTGAGTGACAGCTGTGTTATTTTTATTTAGTTTTTGCGTAATTCTGCTATAGAACTCCACATCTTTTCTAGATTGTAAAATTCTCTTACTTCTGGGCAGAAAATGTGTACGATGACGTCAAAAGCGTCAATCAATACCCAGTTTGCTTTTTCTTCGCCTTCAGAAGAGCAGGTGTAGCCGTTTTGTTTTAGTTCATATTTCAATTTGTCTGCAAGAGATGCAACATGACGATTGGAGGTACCGCTTGCGATAACCATGTAATTGGCAATAGAGGTTTTTCCTTTTAAATCTATTGTTACAATGTCATTTGCCTTGTTATCGTCTAAGACTTTTTGAACTAAATTTAGTAATTTGCTATCTTCAGTTGTCATTTGTTTATCCTTTTAATCTAACGGAGACCAACTTTTTTTAGGAGTGGTTTCTGTTTCTTGAATTTTTAATTCAGCATTTTCTTCTTGTTTGTGTTTTCTCATCGGAACGTATTGAGCAATTTCTCGTAAACAATCGGTTGTGTTCATGTTGGCAATAGCGGAAATTGCAAATACCGGCGATTTGGTAACTTTCTTGAGAGATGAAAGTTTTTTCTTTATTTCATCAGCAGTGAGTGAATCAATTTTATTTAATGCCACTACTTCCGGTTTTTCAGTCAGCTTTCTTTCGTACAACTCTAATTCTTTGCGAATCGTTTTATAGTCTTCTACAATGTTTTCAGAAGTTGCATCTATCAAATGTAGAAAAACAGAACATCTTTCTACGTGTTTTAAAAATCTATCACCTAAACCGATGCCTTCATGCGCGCCCTCAATTAATCCGGGAATGTCGGCGAGGACTATTTCTTTTTCATCAACCCATGCGACTCCAAGATTTGGATGTAGTGTTGTGAATGGGTAGTCAGCAATCTTTGGACGCGCCTTGGTTACTGCGGTTAAAAATGTTGACTTTCCGGCATTGGGCAAACCGATTAAACCTACATCCGCAATAATTTTTAAACGAAGCCATACCCACATTTCTTCTCCAGGCCATCCTGGTTCGGCGTAGCGCGGAGCTTGGTTCGTGGATGTTTTGAATCTGGTGTTACCTCGACCTCCGTCGCCTCCTTTGGCTGCCATGTAAATTTGTCCGGGTTCAACCATATCTGCTAATACGGTTTCTCCATCGTTGGCAACAATTTCTGTTCCGACAGGAACTTTTATGATTAAATCTTCTCCTTTGGCGCCACTCATTTCTGAGCCCATTCCGTGTTGCCCATTTTGAGCTTTGAAATGTTGTTGGTAACGGAAGTCTATTAGTGTATTGAGATTTTCTACAGCTACAAAGTATACGCTACCGCCTTTGCCACCATCTCCACCGTTCGGGCCGCCAAATTCAATATACTTTTCTCGGCGAAATGATATGCATCCTCTGCCGCCATCTCCCGATTTTAGGTATATTTTTGCTTGATCTAAGAATTTCATGTTATTTTTCCAATTGTTACCACTTTTTGAGCAATGTATACGTTGTTTTTTGAAAAATAAAGGGGATGTTTGGCATCCCCGTTATTCTTTTTATTTTAGTTGATTTATTCTGCCGGGACAACAGATACATAAGTTCTGTCGTTTGCTTTTGTTCTAAATTCAACTTTTCCTTCAGTAGTTGCAAAGATTGTGTGATCTTTTCCCATGCCTACATTTTCACCCGGATGGAATTTTGTTCCACGTTGACGAATGATGATGTTGCCGGAGATTACAGATTCACCACCAAATTTCTTTACACCCAAACGACGTCCGATAGAATCGCGTCCGTTTGATGAGCTACCGCCTGATTTCTTATGTGCCATTTTTTAATCTCCTAGTTTTTTATTTACACAAATCGGTAATTTTTACGATTGTGATATTTTGTCTGTGACCACTCTTGCGACGATAGTTTTGTCTTCTCTTTTTCTTGAAAACAATTACTTTTGCGTCTTTAGCTTGTTTAATAATAGTGCCTTTTACGCTTGCACCGGCAACTAATGGTGTGCCGATTGTATCGTCCATAGCCAATACTTCATTAAAAATTACTTCACTTCCGGCTTCGCCAGCAATTTTTTCAATCTTGATAACATCGTTTGATGCTACTTTATATTGCTTGCCGCCTGTTTTAATTACTGCATACATTTTAAATCACCTGTTTTTTGAAATTTAAACATAACTTTTTTGTGCACTATACATAACTTTTTAAAGGTGTCAATAAGAATCTGATGTAAAATTTAAATTAATTTTAATTTTGATCGGTGGAATGACTTTTTAAAAGCCTGAAAAGTCGTGGATGTATGAAAATTCCTTGCCATATTCCTTTTTTCTCTTTTTGAGCGGCTGTTTGCTCTGAATTGTAATCGCTTTCTAGGTAGACAATTGCTTGGCCTTCTTTAACCATTAGGGCATTTAAATCTTTATCATCTGCGTAACAGGTGCAGAGTTCCCGGTCGTATTTGTCTTTTTTGTGTATTTTACATTTGATTTTTTTGTGATTGATTAGGTCTTGTAAATGTTGTGCGGATTGTTTTCCGCAAGGGTATAAAGCTCCTTTCTCATCTTTGCAAGATTGACTATATTCAGGGGCGTCTATTCCCATTAAACGTATTCTTCTTTTGCCTATTTCTAAACTGTCGCCATCGATAACTAAAATTTGTTCTGAAGATGTGTTTTTTATCCATTTTGTTTCTTGAGCTATGGCTGAATTTGTTGAAAATGCGCTTAAACAGCCGCTTATAATAAATAAATGGAGCCAACATGTGTATATTTGTGACAATTTTCTTCCCATTGACGGACTTTCAATATAATTTCTTCATTAATAGAGTACTATTAATTTGTTTAAAGGTTAGTTAGCGTGCGGAAGAAAATGTTTTTTAAGCTGTTCTGTGCTGTTAGTACATTGGCTGTTACTTCTTGTTCTCAGACTTCGTCGTGGTGGAATGATGGAGAGTACGAGTATATCTCTAATCCTCAAGATTATATGTTTAATGGACAGAATATGACAGCAGGTGATGCTGATTTTTATTCGAACTCTCCAAACAATGCTGCTAAAGTTTTTAATAAAAGAGTACCGCCTCTTAACTCTTTGGTGGTTTGTAGAGATAAACAATGTGCTCCGGCCGAATTGTCTATGTCTCGTGAGTACATTTTTAATTCTTTGGCGCATTTAGTTGATAATAATTTGGATGCAACGGCTCTTCTTTGTGAGGCTAATCCGCAAGCACACGTTTGTACGAATCCATATTTGACAGTACCTGCTAAAATAGGTGTTACCCCTGCTTATGTTTTTTTTGATGGTGTGAAAATTGTCGATGCTTCTGTGGTGAAAGGGAAAACAGCTCTTAATTTGGCTTTGGGATATAATTTGAGCTATAATGGTCAGACTCCGTCAGTTTGTAAGCCTGATACCTCAATGATGTATGTTAAGGGGAATAATGATATTGTTCTTAATGGTAATGGCTTTAAATGCGATATGACAAGCGTTGGAACAACAACCATTCGTGTAATGTTTGATATAGATTATATTGATTTGGATTATGGCTATATTGGTGGTTACTATTCTATCGGTCTTTCTGGCCCAGCAAATGGCGGTGGTTCCGGTTATGGTTTGATTCGTTTGCCAAATGATGCGCATCCGCTTAATCCGGCATTGATGAAACCAGAAGAAAAAGAGGCTAATCAAGAAACTGCAGAAAAAGCAATTGTTAAACCAGATGTTAATGTTGAAGCATTGCAGAATGTTTCAAAAAATGAGGAAGTAAAGAAAGAAGACGAAAAAGGTGAAGGCAAAGAAAAAGTTGCTTCTGAAGAAGAGAAGGGTACTAAGACTACAACGACGCGTGAAAAATTGAAAGTTCCTGAAGTTGTGGAGGATGAGGCGGCTCTTAAGGCTAAAAAGATGCCGTCGAAATCTTTTGAAACAAAGGATGAACAGCAATATATTAATTCATCTCAACCGATTAGGATAACTCCGGATACAATTGTTAAATCTGACAGAGTTATTTTGAAACCGGAAGAACCTCAGGAACTTCGTCCGTTTGAAGTGGATAGTGAGGAATATGAACCTAAGTTCGAAGAAATCTATGTTGATGATTTGGATGAATATATAAAATAATTTTTAAGGATTATGTTGTATTCTTATAGAGCTTCAAATGGATATTTGGAGCTTTTTTATGTTTTGTGGACAGTGGAGAATAGATTGAGGATTGATAATAATGGATAAAAAATTTGTAATCTCGTTAATTGGTGCGCCGGCCTCTGGTAAAGGGTATATTGCCTCTTCTTTGATAGAGGTCTTAACGCAAAGATATGGTTTTTCTTTGGGCGATATTGTATCTATTTCTGTTGGTGCGATGATACGTCAGGAAATAAAAGCTCAATCTGAGTTGGGTAAAAAATTGGCTGCAAATATGAAAGAAGGTGGCCTGGCTCCTGATGCGATGGTTAACGAAATGTTGAGCGATTTGTTTGAAAGTTTGAAAGCTAAAATCCTTATTTTAGATGGTTATCCACGGACAGTGGCTCAAGTTAAAGAATTTGATAAGTTGGTTGAGAAATATAACTGTGCGGTTATTTTTAGAGATACGCCGGTGGATTTGATTTTGGAAAGAGTTAAAAATCGTCGTATTTGTGAAAAATGTGGTATGGCTCATGAGGTTAGCGATGGGCAATGTTCTTGCGGGGGGCGTTTGATTAAACGTAAAGATGATGAAGTTTTGCCGGAACGTTTGGCTGAATATGAGCAAATGACAAAACCGGCTGTTTTAGAATTAAAAGAAGAAAATAATAATTTCTACTGGTATGAAGGAACAGCGGAAGGAAAAGATATTGCTCGCGAGTTTTTGAAGGCAAATGAGCAGTATTTGCGTTAGTAGCAATTTTATTATAAAGGGACGTTGAAAAGTCCCTTTTTTGTTGTTTGAATTTGCTTGATTGCAACAACTCCTTATTTATTGACAGACTGTTAGTGGATAGAAAAATAAAAAAGGCACCTGCGGAACAGATGCCTTGATGTTTAGAACACTGTTTTTAAATTAAGCGTCTTCACCTGTTTCTTGGTTTACTCTTTTAGCGGAGAGCTTAATTTTTCCACGGTTATCAGTTCCTAAGCATTTAACCCAAATCTTATCGCCTTCTTTGTAGAAGTCGCTGACAGAGGCAATGCGTTCGTTCTTAACTTCTGAAATGTGTACCAAACCTTCGGTTGTTCCTAAGAAACGTACAAATGCGCCGAAGTCCATGATTTTGGTAATAACACCGTGGTAGTTCTTGCCTTCTTCCGGAACAGCTACTATACCGTTAATGATGTCAATAGCTGCATCGGCATCTTCTTTATCGACAGCGGCAACATTGACAGTTCCATCATCGTCAATATCAATTTTGGTATTGGTTTTTTCGATGATTTCGCGAATAACTTTACCGCCGGTTCCGATAACCTCACGAATTTTATCTACCGGAATTTTGATGGAGATAATACGTGGAGCGCGTGGAGAAATTTCTTCTCTTGGTGTCGGTAATGCTTTTGCCATTTCTCCTAAGATATGGATTCTTCCTTCATGAGCTTGAGCTAAGGCGTTTTTCATAATCTCTTTGGTGATGGATGTAATCTTTATATCCATTTGCAAAGCGGTTACGCCGTCTTTAGTTCCGGCTACTTTGAAGTCCATATCGCCAAGGTGATCTTCATCGCCTAAGATATCGGTTAAAATTGCTACTCTGCCGTCATCTTCTTTGATTAAGCCCATAGCAATACCTGCTACCGGCTTTTTCAATGGAACGCCAGCATCCATTAACGACAATACAGAACCACATACGGTTGCCATTGAAGAAGAGCCATTTGATTCCATAATATCCGATACAACTCTTACCGTATATGGGAATTCGCTCTTATCTTTTGGCATCATTGGGTGAATGGCTCGCCATGCCAATTTTCCATGTCCAATTTCACGTCTTCCTGGTGAACCTAATCTACCACATTCACCAACAGAGAATGGTGGAAAGTTGTAGTTTAACATAAATTCTTGACGTTCTTCATCCATCAAGCCATCAATGATTTGCGCATCTTCGGCTGTACCTAAAGTGGTTACTACTAGGGCTTGAGTTTCACCACGTGTGAATATTGCAGAACCATGAGTTGTTGGTAGCACATTAACTTCGCAAGTAATTGGACGAACGGTTTTGGTGTCACGACCATCAATTCTCTTGCCAGTAGTTAATACTTTTTCTCTCATCACTGAGTGCATTAATTTTTCAATAGCATCTAATGAATAACGAACTTCAAGTTCATTTTCCGGGTCAATTGTTGCATTTACTTCTGCACTTAATTCTCCTAAAAGAGTTGCACGCTTCTGTTTATCAACTTCATTGAAAGCTTCTTCATATTTGCTGCGAAAATCTTTTTCAATTCTTTCATATAATGCGTCAAACTCCGGTGGAAATACGGGGGCTTCCCAGGCTTCTTTGCCTGCTTCTGCTTTTAAATCGTTGATTAATTTAATGACAGGTTGGAAGTTATCAAAGCCAAACATAACCGCATTTAACATGGTTTCTTCTGAAAGTTCATTTGCTTCAGATTCAACCATCAAAACACCTTCTTCGGTTCCAGCAACGGTTAATTCAAGTTCGGATTTTTTCAATTCTTCAACTGTTGGGTTCAAAACATATTCGCCGTTGGTGTAGCCAACTTTTGCAGCACCAATTGGACCTAAGAACGGAATACCAGAAATAGCTAATGCGGCAGATGCAGCTATCATGGCTAATATATCTGAGTCTGTTTTTTTATCGTGTGCGATTGTTGTGCAAACGATTTGAACTTCATTCTTAAACGCATCAGGGAATAGCGGACGAATCGGTCTATCAATTAAACGAGATACCAAAACTTCGTGCTCTGAAGGTTTACCTTCGCGTTTCATAAATCCGCCAGGGATTTTACCTGTGGCATAATATTTTTCTTGATAGTTAACAGTTAAAGGGAAAAAATCTTGATCAGCTTTAACTTCTTTGGCAGCAACAACCGTTGCAACAACGACTGTATCTCCATAACTTGCCCAAACGGCTCCGGTTGCTTGTTTTGCTACTTTTCCTGTTTCTAATACTAACTTGCGTCCGCCCCATTCCATTTCTTTGCGGCACACGTTCCAATTGACCATATTTTTTACCTTTCCTTCTAAAATTCCTCACCTAGTATTATACTAGGATTTTTTGCAAATAGCGGAGCCCCATTGCCCCGCTATTTGTTTCAAACATTACTTACGTAAATCTAACTTCTTAATCAATGTTTGATATCTTTCTTCACTTGTCTTCTTCAAGTGATCGAGCAAGTGACGACGACGACTTACCATTTTCATCAAACCTAAACGTGAGTGGAGGTCTTTTTGATGAGTGTTGAAGTGTTCAATCAATGCGTTAATTCTGTATGTCCAGATTGCAATTTGAACTTCAGGAGAACCTGTGTCGCCTGGTTTTGTACCATATTGAGCAATAATTTCTTGTTTCTTTTCGTTTGTAATCGACATCTTTTTTTCCTTTTTCTATATTTTTTTTATAAATTAAAGATTAAATACCCGAATCGGAATCAAGGTGTTATCCTTGCTTTCAACAAGGGCTATCAGCTTATGATTATACATGGCAGCAGCTTTTCCCGTAAACGGCGGAAACCGTTGCGCGGAAAGGCTTTGCCCGTTTTTAAGCTTGAGAGTTTCTTCTTCTGTCAAAGCAATATCCGTGATGTCGCACAGAAATGTTTCAACTGGAAGAACAGCCGAAACTCCTTGCCCTTTATACAATATATTTTTTAAATTTTCCAGTAAAATCGTATCTGAGATTTTGAAAATCCCATTTTGAATGCGTTTTAATGCGGTTAGATGTCCGCAAGTGTGTAAGTTTTCGGCTATGTCGTGTCCTAGAGTGCGGACATAGGTGCCTTTGCTACAGGTTACGGTGAAGTCTGCTTCATTTTGTTGAGGGCGATAATCGGTCATCTTTAATTCAAAAATGGTAATTTCTCTTTTGGGAATTTCAAAATCAGCTCCGCTTCGTGCCAATTTGTATGCTCGTTGACCATTGATATGTATGGCGGAATATTTGGGGGGAATTTGTGTTATGCTTCCCTTAAATTGAGGAAGAAGCTGCTTTATTTCTTCTTGAGAAGGTATGTAATCAGATGTCTGAATTATTTCGCCTTCCGTATCATCGGTGCTGGTGCTTTGACCGAATTTTAATGTAAATTCGTAGGTCTTGTTTCCTTCTTCAAGAAAAGGTATTAATTTTGTTGCTTCTCCGAATGCTAAAGGTAAAACTCCGGTGGCAAATGGGTCTAAGGTTCCGATGTGTCCGGCTTTTTTGGCGTGTAATTCATATTGAATTTTACGTAGAATCTGGTTGGAGCTGACACCTTGTGGTTTATCCAGTATAATCCAACCGTTGATGTTTTCGGTGTAGTGACTGCTCATATAAATAATTCCAGTTGTTGGTTTTTAGTTAGGTTTTTTAGAGCTTCTTTGATTATCGGTATGGAAACGGCTCGACCATAGGTCCAAGATATGTCATCAATTTCTTCTACTAATCTAGTTACAAAAGAAAAAGAACGCTCGGTGTGTTTTAAGATGTAATCCAATATTTCTTGGGTGATGATGATTTGGCGGTCATTAAATAGTTTTGCGATTAATGCGGTAAGCATTTCGTCATTTGGTTGTTCTATTTCTATATTAGGAATAATGTTTAAACGCGAACGTAAATCTGGTAATTTTAGCGGGATTTTTGATAATGGCTGTTCGGAAGTGAACAAAATGTAACGTTCGGGGCCGTTGTAGAAATTGTATAGATGGAAAAACGCCTCTTCGTTGATGTTTGCATCCATATCTTCAATGACCAAATATGGATATTCGTTTGCAATCTTGTTAACGTTTTTCATGTTCAGACTATGCGCATCCATTATTGGAATCTGTATTGGGCGTGGAAGTGATTGTTGAACTCGGTCTGTCCACATGTGTGCCAGATGTGATTTACCACAGCTTTGGGGACCATATATGCTTAAAGCGAAATGTTGCCAATATGGCCATAATTTAATCGCTTTATAGGCGGTTTCGTTGCATGAGGTTACCATAAAGTCTTCCTCGCTCAAATCATTGCGCGGAGTAAATTTTAGTTTATATTGTCCGGTTTTATCGTTATAGCGATTATCCATTATGATTTCATGACCTCGTATACTTTTTGGGTTAAATCGCTCAGACTAAATGGTTTGGGGATGAAGGATAAATTTTCAACATCATTGAATTCTCCTTTTAGAATGTCTTCGGAGTAACCGGAAGCTAAGATTATTTTAATATCCGGTAAGATTTCTAAGACCTGTTTGGATAGTTCAATACCATTTTGACCGGGCATGACCATGTCGGTTATCAGTAATTGGAAATTTTTATCTTGTTCCAATGTTTCTAGTGCGTTCTCTGCTGAACTGCATCCGACAACGTCATAGCCTTTTTTGCGTAAAGCACGCAAAGCAAAAGTTCTGACGGAGTTTTCATCGTCGACGAAAAGTATTCTTGTATTTTCAATGTCTTCCGGCTTTTGATTCGGATCTTCTACTGCTGATAAATTTAAGCCTAAAATAACTTTTTCATTATCTTTTTGCGGAGATGAAATTGTTGTCGGAGTTAAAACTGCACGACCTCTTTTATCATTTAAAATTTTACGCGGAGTGCTGGTTTCTGCTTTTTTTGCTGCCGTTTCTTCGGGATATGCTGGTAAATATATTGAAAATGTTGTACCAACATTGATGGTGCTTTTTACTTTGATAAAGCCTTCCATTTGACGGACAATGCCGTAAACAGTGGCTAAACCTAATCCTGTTCCAGAACCTACAACGTTTTGTTTGGTGGAGAAGAACGGTTCAAATATTCGTGATAAATTTTCTAAAGGAATTCCGCATCCGGTATCTGTTACATCCATTCTTATGAAACTTCCGCTTTCTATCGTTTCTGCGCCAAAGTGATAGGGTTCAAGCAGTGTTTCTTTTTGAGTTGATATGGTTAAAGTGCCTTTTTTGTTCATTGCATCTTTGGCATTGACGCAAAGGTTTAGGACAACTTGTAAGAATTGTACTTTATCTACTTTGATGAAATCCAGATTTTCTCCATGACGGAAATGTAATTCCACTTGCTCGCCTACAGTTCTTTTTAGTAATGGAGTGTAGTTAACCAGAATGTCTGTAATGTTACTTAGTTCCGGTTGTAAAGGTTGTTTACGTGAGAATTGTAATAGCTGTTTGACTAATTCAGCGGCACAGTTAGCGTTTTGCTTAATTTGTATGATGTCTGCAAAAGAGGAATCTCCAATTTTATGTTTTTGCAGTAATAAATCACAAAAACCGATCATGGCGGTTAGTAAGTTATTGAAATCGTGAGCAATGCCTCCAGCTAATTGCCCCATCGCCTGCATCTTTTGGGCTTGGGCAAATTGTGTTTCCAAATTCTTTTGTTCGGTTGTGTCTATGCAGAATAGTACTAGTCCTTTTATGTTCTCTTTGGTTTGTAAAGGTGATGCAAATAAAGGACAAATGTATAGGCGCAATATCTTGTTTTTGTTTCGTTCTTTTAGATTTAAATCAAAATAAGCTGGTTGAAGTTTGTCTGTCTCAGATAAAAATGTTGAAAGTTGTTTTTTGATTTTGCTAATGCTGTCTTCGTCTAAATAGTTTGATAGGTAATTATCTAGGAGTTGTGAGGCTGAAGTTATGCCAAGTATTTCGGTAAATTTTTGATTAATACGTTTTATCACTAAATCTGTATCTAATAACATTATTCCGAAGGGAGATAGATTAAAGATACTGTTTGCTTCGGAGTTTAATTCTTCATAAGAAGTTTTGAGACTTGCATCTGTTGGAATGTGCCCAATGACTATTCCTCTGGTTTGTAATTCATCGCCTTGTTTGAAGCGATCAACTTTGACTAAGTAGTCATGTAGAACGTTATTGTTATCTGCAATGTAAGTTGTATATTGTGTGCAAGTAGGGCTTAAGTTTTGTTGGCTGTTTGTGCTTATTGGTAAAAAATCATTTATTTCTTTTCCTAGCAAATCTTCTTTTTCTATATTTAATATTCTGCATAGGGTACGGTTTATATATTCTATTTTACCTTTAGGATTTAAAATATACAGCCCAAGTGGCATAAAATTTAAGAAGTTGTAAAAAGCTTTTCGTTCTTCTTGAAATAGGTTATCAATTGTTTTTTCGGATGTAATATTTTCTAGACTCCATAGAAGATGAATGTTGTATTTTAAATCAAATTTACTTGCATTTTCGATATCTTCTGAAGTGGTTTGATTTAAACTTATCGGTCGTAAGCTTACTCTATACCATTCTTCTCCTGAAAAAATTGCTGTTGTATCAAATTTCAGAGCGATTTCTAAAGTGTCTTCTTTTAAGTGTTGTGCAGATGCTTGTAACTGTTTTAATCGCTGCTGATTGCTTTCACTATTTACAAGGTGTTTTTCTAAAAATTTGAGAATATCATTTCCTTTTAGAAAATCTTTTGCCAGCTCGTTTTGTAGAATGGTCTTTCCGGAGGCGTTTACGATAGTATAACAAATCTTTTGATTTTTTAATATTTCATTAGCTAGGCCTCCATATAAAATTGCGGTTTCTCCTGATTGGAGAATCGTAATGGTTATATAAATGCTTAGAATAATGAAAATAAAAACGAGCAAAATTATTGGTCGCAAAAAGCTTGGATAAGCGAATAAAACACCAATGCTTACAACCATGGCTGTCAGCATAAAAACTAATAGTAATAGGCGTTCTTCTAATATCTTATCCGGACGAATGTTTTGCTCGTTTTTAAACATCTGTACCTCTCATACGAAATGTTTTTAGGTGATAATATCCGGTTGTTCTTTGCCGGTAAGCTTGGTGATGTTTGAGATTTCTCTCGAAACGGTACTTAACTCTTTTAACATTTGGTTTGGATCTTCATCAAGATCTGTTGTAACATATCTTTCAATGTAAGTTCTTAATGTAGCGCCATTGGTTCCTGTGCCGGAAAGGCGGTATACAATACGAGAACCGTCTGTGAAATGTACGATTAAACCATTTTGCGTTGAGGATTTATCTACTGGATCATTATAGATGAACGGATGGGCGTTGGATACAGTGAAGTTGCCATATTGTTTTCCGGAAAGTTCTGGTAATCTGGCTTCTAATTCTGACATCAATTTGTCTGCAGTGTTTTGTTCAATGCCTTCAAAATCGTTACGCAAGAAATAGCTACGTCCGTGTTTTTGCCAATGTTCTATGGCTATTTGTTTCACGGTTTTGTTGGTGTTTGCGATGATGCTGAGCCAGAATAGAACAGCCCAAATACCATCTTTTTCCCTGATGTGTGATGCACCTGTACCAAAACTTTCTTCTCCGCAGAAACTTATTCTTTGAGAATCCATTAGATTTACAAAGTATTTCCATCCAGTTGGAACTTCGTAGAAGCCGATTTTTAACGCATCTGCTACTCTTTTCACTGCCATTGATGTTGCAGCTGATTTAGCGACGCCGTAAATGCCATTTTTATAAGCGGGTATTAGTTGATAGTTGTCAGTTACAATGGCCAAGCTGTCACTTGGGCAAACAAAGAAATGTGAACCGAGAATCATATTTCTGTCTCCATCACCATCGTTTGCAGCGGCAAAGTCTGGAGCATTATCCGAATACATTAGATCAACTAGTGATTTAGCATAGATTAAGTTTGGATCTGGGTGTAATCCGCCAAAATCTTCTTTAGGCGTAGCATTAAGAACGGTTCCTTGCGGTGCTCCTAAGATTTCTTCAAAAATTCTTTTAGCATAAGGACCTGTAACACCGTTCATCGCATCAAATACAAATCTGAAATCAGATGTTAGTAAAGAACGTAATTTTGCGAAATCAAAGATGCGTTGCATCATTTCAATGTAATCAATGAAAGGATCTATAATTTCAATTTCCATTTCTTCACAGTGGAATATTCCTATTTTTGATAAATCAAGATCCGGTGTATTTGAAATTTTATATTCTGTGATTTTTAATGTTTGTTCTAAAATAGCTTGACTTTCTTGCGGTTGGCACTGACCACCGGTTGATGTTGAGTATTTTAAGCCAAAATCTCCGTTTTCCCCTCCGGGATTATGTGAAGCGGTTAAGATTAAGCCGCCGTTTAGCTTGTTTTTTAAGATAATACAAGAACCAGCGGGAGTGGAAACAAGTCCATTTTGAGCAATGTAAAGTTTTTTTACTTTGTTGGCTGCGGCTATTTTGATGATTTTTTGTATAGCTGTTTTATTAAAATAGCGCCCATCTCCTCCAACTAAAAAGGATTTTGTTTCAAGATCTGAAATTGTGTTGAAAATACTTTGTAAAAAGTTTTCAAGATAATGAGGTTGCATTGCAATTTTTGTTTTTTTGCGTAGGCCTGCAGTTCCCATCTTTTGGTCAGTATAGGGCTTAGTTGCTATTGTTTCTATCATTTGTGTTCCTTTAGATAAAATGTTAAAAACTTTTGTTGCTACATTAGAATAAAATGCATGGCTTGTAAAGATTATTTATTAGCTAAAAATAAATTCTGCAAGTTTTGTAATTTCTCTTTTAGCGCAAATGTCTTCGTATGTTAAGGTTTTTTCTAGTGTAGGGGTTGTTCTATCTTGTGCGGAAATTCCTGTAACTGTGTTTTGGTATGCAAAACGGAAATTTAGTGGAGGGGGGGTACGAAAGCCGAATAGTCTTGATTTTTGATTTAATTCTTCATAAGTATCCATGCGTGCGGTCGGATATAAATTGTTTTGGCATACAATCCAATCTAAGCTGTGGTTGTGTAAAGATGCAATCTTTTTCTTTAATTCCCATATACTATTAATATATGGCAAATTGTTTTGAAATTGTTTCGCTGTGTTTTTATTGTGTTTTAGTACAGTGATATAGGTTGATGCATCTTCGGCTAAATTATCATTTAGATTACTTTCTGGTATTAGAATTGCGTTGAAGTCTCCGGATTTTTCTGAGAATTCCTCACGCGATAATACACTAGGTGAAGGGAGTTCAGGATGTTTTTGCTGTCTTGCTTCAATCATCTTTTTAAGTTTTGAATCCGGTTTTAGCAATAAAGCTGTCTTTTGATTATTGTAAAGTAGGATTAGAGATAATTCAAAGCATAGGGTTTTACGTCCTGAACCATCTTCTCCATCTATAATTATGATGTGAGGCTTGCTTTCTGGCATGGTAATTTAGCGATGATAATTTGCTCTGGTATGATTGTAAGCTGTTTGGGTTTTGTTGCCACGTAAAGAGTTGTTAATGGCACTCTTTAATTCTGCGGTATTTATTTTCTCAGGGGTTTCTTGCATGTAATTGAGAGATACCTCCATCATTTTTGAAATGTCTTCATCTCTTTCTTTTACTCTTTTATGTCCTAATGTTACTGCGATTACTCTGTATTTTCCTTGTTGTGCTGAAGTTAAAATATTGAAACCAGAAGCAGCTGTATAGCCTGTTTTCATACCATCTGTTCCAAGAGAATCGTTTAAGAGATAATTATGTGTTTTGTAGGTTACTCCATTGTACTGAAATTCGGTAAGGGAAAAAAGATGATAATATTGCGGAAAGTGATGATACATAGCGGCGCCGAGAATGGCTAAATCTTTGGCGGTGGTTTTTTGTGCTGAGTTTGGCAAACCTGATGCGTTTTTAAAAGTAGTTCGATACATGCCAAGTTGACGGGCAGTTTGCGTCATTAATTTAGCAAAGTCTGCTTCTGTAGGACTTAGGGCTTCTGCTAAAACGGTTGCGCAATCATTAGCGGATTTTACGATTAAGGCTTGAATGAGGGTTTTCACATCAATGTATGAACCGGCGGGCATGCCTAATTTGGATGGAGAGCGAGAAGCTGCTGTTGATGAAACTTTTAATTTATCAGTTAGTTTCAATTTTCCGGTTTCTAAAGCGTTAAATGTTATATAAAGAGTCATTAATTTGGTTAATGAAGCGGGATAGCGTAATTCTTCAGCTTTGTCGGCGTATAAAATGTTGCCGCTTTTTGCATCAATAACGATTGAAGATGTTCCGTTTGCGGCGTTTGATAATGTTGCTGTGTGGCTTAAGTATAATAAAGCCAAGCAGAAGAGTTTTAATGCTTTCATTTTGCGTTGAATCCTTTCCCTAATCTTATAATGCTGTATAATAAACTTTAAAAAGAAAATAAATTGTTAATTTTCGATTATTAACTGATAAAAAAATATATTTTTTTCGCTTGACTTTATAAATATTTGTTTGTAAAAACTTCTGAGCAATGGCGGACGTAGCTCAGTTGGTAGAGCCCCGGTTTGTGGTACCGGTTGTCGTGAGTTCGAGCCTCATCGTCCGCCCCAGATAAAAAAAGCGCTTCTTTTGAGGCGCTTTTTTTTAGGAGTGTAGGAGGGTTTTAATGTTAAAAAGCTGGATAATCTGTTATTTCTGGTTGTAGGTTGGGTTGAACTGCTGAGCTAATATCTTGCAGGGGGATGGATTGCACATCTATTAATCGGTCCCCAGACTGATAAATTGTATTTTCAATTTGATTTTTGTAATCAAGCGGATTCATATCTTTAGGACTTACTTCAGAAGCTTGACTGACTAATGGTTTGGGGGTGTTAGGTGTTATTTGTTGGGAACTGTTTGTAGGTGGAAAAGGCATAGATTGAGTGTTGGTGGTAGTAATGGAAGGGGCGCTGTTTGCTTGTTCTGCTGGGGAGGGTGATCCGAATGGATCTTGAATATTTTCGGGTTGCTCTACAAATATTTCATTTCGACCTCCATTCGGTGTGGCGGCAGAGCCTATAATTTCGGTTGGTGAGTTTGGTGTTGATGTTATGATGAGTGATGATATGATTAAAGCTAACATGTTTTTCTCCTATTTTTTGTTTCTTTTTAGATAATTTCTATGAGCTTTTTTTAAAGGTATAAATTTCGAAAAATCTTTGAAAGGCTATTTTTGTCTAAAGTGGAGATGGGTGAATCTTTGCAAGGTGTTTTAAAAGATGAAAAAGTGATTTTTTTTGATTTTTTGTGCATTTTTTTGTTGCAATTATAAAATTTATATGCTACAAAGGCAGCGCAACAAAAAGTTAAGGAAGTGTTAACTTTCTTGCGAATCAAATATAACCCATAATGCAGATTGGTTGTTGCGAATGTCTGCAGTAATTTTTGTAAATGGCAAGGCTCCATGTGGAAGTATTTGCCATTTAGTTATAGGAAAAGTGTTAAAATGATGGATACACAAAATATAAGAATTCGCCTCAAGGCTTTTGACCATCGCTTGCTTGACTTGTCAACAAAAGAGATTGTTCATACGGCTAAAAGAACAGGGGCAAATGTTAGAGGGCCTATTCCTCTTCCAACTAAAATTGAGAAGTTTACGGTTAACCGTTCTCCTCACGTTGATAAAAAGTCTCGTGAACAGTTCGAAATTCGTACTCATAAAAGACTTCTTGATATTGTAGATCCTACACCTCAAACCGTTGACGCCTTGATGAAATTAGACTTGGCAGCCGGTGTGAATGTAGAAATTAAGTTATAATTTTAATGTTGGTTTTTGAAAGATAAAATCAACCTATTGAAAAAAAGGAAAAATAATAATGCGTACTGGTCTAATCGCAAAAAAACTTGGAATGACTAGAATTTTTGAAGCTGACGGAACTCATGTTCCAGTAACAGTTTTGGCTGTTGAGGGCTTGAAAGTTGTTAATGTCAGAACAGTTGAAAAAGACGGTTACAGCGCTGTTCAACTTGGAACAGGTGCTGTAAAGGCTAAGAATTTATCTAAGCCGTTGAAAGGATATTTCGCTAAGGCTAATGTTGAGCCTAAAAAGAAAATGGCTGAATTCAGAGTTTCTGAAGATTGCCTTTTGTCTGTTGGCGATGAATTGTCTGCAGAGCATTTTGTAGCTGGGCAATATGTTGATGTTTGCGCTAATTCAATCGGTAAAGGTTTTGCTGGTGTTATGAAACGTCACAACTTTGCTGGTCTTGAGGCTACTCACGGTGTTTCTTTAACTCACCGTTCTCATGGTTCTACAGGACAAAGACAAGATCCGGGTAAGGTATTTAAAGGCAAGAAAATGGCTGGACATATGGGTGATGAACGCGTTACTGTTCAAAATCTTAAAGTTGTTGCAGTTGATGCTAACCGTGGTTTGATTATGGTTAAAGGTGGCGTTCCTGGTGCTGAGAATGCATGGGTGCGTGTTACTGATGCTCTTAAGAAAACTGCAGACGTTAAATTGCCAATGCCTGCCGGTTTGAAAAAGGTTGATGAACCTGTTGCAGTTAAAGCTGAAGAAACAGCAGCTGATAATGCATAAAAGAGTTTAAGGAATTTTGAATATGAAACAGGACATCTTAAATTTAAATAATGAAAACGTTGGCAGTATTGAACTTAACGATGCTATCTTTGGTGTAGAAGTTCGTGCCGATGTTTTACACCGCGTTGTTAATTGGCAGCTTGCTATGCGCCAATGCGGTAATCACCAGACTAAAGGCCGTTCTGACGTTGCTTTGACTCCTGCTAAACCTTTTAAACAAAAAGGTTCTGGTAATGCTCGTCAAGGTAGCCGTAAAGGAACTCAATTTAGAAAAGGTGGTATTGTATTTGGACCAGTTGTTAGAGATCACTCTCACGACTTGACCAAAAAGTTCAGAAAATTAGGTCTGAAAACTGCTCTTTCGGCTAAAGCCAAAGAGGGTAATCTTATCATTATTGACGAAGCAAAGCTTTCAAATCCTAAAACGAAAGATTTACTCGCTAAATTGAACGCTTGTGGTTTGAATAACTGCTTGTTTATTGATGGTAAGGAAGTTGATGTTAATTTCGCATTGGCTAGCCGCAATATTGTTGGTGTAGATGTTTTGCCGACAATTGGTGCCAATGTATACGATATTTTGAGAAAAGAGAAGTTGGTATTGACTAAAGAGGCCGTTGCTTGCTTGGAGGAAAGATTACAATGAAAAAATCAAATAACACAAACAATGTAACTGCAGCTATGTATGATACATTACTTCGTCCGGTAATTACTGAGAAGTCTATGATGTCTTCCGAAAATGGCAAAGTTGTCTTCATGGTTCCTTTGTCAGCTACGAAAGAAAGCGTTAAAGCAGCTGTTGAAGCTATCTTTAATGTTAAGGTAAATAAAGTAAATACCGTTAAACAAGCTGGTAAGGTAAAACGCTTTAGAGGTTATGAGGGCGTTCGCTCTGATTATAAGAAAGCTGTTATTACGCTTGCCGAAGGTCAAAATATTGATGTTACAGCAGGAATTTAGTCATGGCTTTGAAAACATATAAACCTGCCACTCCGGGTCTTCGTCAGCTTATTATTGTTGACAGAAGTGAACTGTATAAAGGTAATCCGGAAAAAAGTCTGACCGTTGGTCTGACCAAAAGCGGTGGGCGTGATAATTTCGGACACGTTACAAGTCGTAGAATCGGTGGCGGTCATAAACGCAAATATCGTGTAATCGACTTCAAACGTAATAAATTTGATTGTGAAGCAACTGTGGAGAGAATCGAATATGATCCTAACCGCACATCTTTTATCGCTTTGATTAATTATGAAGATGGCGAAAAGGCTTATATTTTGGCTCCGCAAAGATTGAAAGCCGGCGATAAAGTTATCTCTTCTGAGAAAGCTGATATTAAGCCGGGTAATGCAATGCCGTTGAAGAGTATGCCGGTTGGTACTATTGTTCACAATGTTGAGTTGAAAGCTGGTAAAGGCGGACAATTAGTTCGTTCTGCTGGTTGTTATGCTCAAGTTGTTGGTAAAGACGCTGGTTATGCTCAGTTGAAGCTCTCTTCTGGTGAGTTGAGAATCGTTCGTGAAGAATGCTTGGCTACTGTTGGCGCTGTTTCTAACCCAGATAATCAAAACGTTTCTTTGGGTAAAGCAGGTCGCGCTAGATGGTTGGGCGCTCGTCCGGTTTCTCGTGGTGTTGCTATGAACCCTGTTGACCACCCACATGGTGGTGGTGAAGGTCGTACTTCTGGTGGCCGTCATCCGGTTACACCTTGGGGTAAACCAACTAAGGGTGCTAAAACTCGTTCTAACAAGAAGACAGATCGCTTTATTATGAGATCTCGTCATGAAAATAAAAAGAAATAAGGAGGTAAACAAATGACACGTTCCGTTTGGAAAGGACCTTTTGTAGATGGTTATCTTCTTAAAAAAGCTGATGCAGCAAGAGCATCTACTCGTAATGAAGTGATTAAAATTTGGTCTCGTCGTTCTACCATGTTACCACAATTTGTGGGTCTAACATTTGGTGTTCACAATGGTCATAAATTTATTCCAGTACTCGTTACTGAAGAAATGGTTGGCCATAAATTTGGTGAGTTTGCTCCGACACGTACCTTCTATGGTCACGCTGCAGATAAAAAAGTTAAGAGAGGTTAATTATGGGAAAAACTAAAGATACAAGAAGACTTGCCGACAACCAGGCTATGGCTGTATGCAATTCTATCCGCTCAAGCTCTCGTAAATTAAACCTTGTTGCTCAGACAATCAGAGGCTTAAGCGCTGAAAAGGCTGTTGCAGAACTTAGCTTTTCTAAGAAAAGAATCGCAAAAGTTGCTTTGGAAGTATTAAAATCTGCTATTGCTAACGCTGAAAACAATCACAAGCTTAATATTGATAAACTTGTTGTTGCTGAAGCTTATACTGGTAATGGTATCGTTATGAAACGTATGCACGCACGTGGTCGTGGTAGAGGCGCTAGAGTTTTGAAACCGTTCTCTAAATTGACTATCGTTGTTGCAGAGCGTGGGGAGTAAGTTAAATGGGACAGAAAGTAAATCCTATCAGTCTTCGTTTAGGTGTTAACCGCACTTGGGACTCTCGTTGGTATGCTGATGAGAAGTTCGCTGATTACCTCCACGAAGATTTGAAAATTAGAAAATTTTTGAAAGAAAAGTTGGCTCAAGCTGGTATTAGTAAGGTTGTTATTGAACGCCCAGCTAAAAAAGCTAGAGTTACTATTCATTCAGCAAGACCAGGTGTTGTAATTGGCAAGAAAGGTCAAGACATTGA
>CALXTN010000006.1 GCA_944391405.1 uncultured Alphaproteobacteria bacterium
ATCTTTATCTAAAGCTGCAATAGCTAATCTGGCTGTTTCATTTGTACGTTTTAAAGGGGCTGCAAAAACAGCTACAGGAATAAGTGTTCGCATTTTTAAGTATTTACCAATATTTGTTCCTCTTTCAGTCTCTACCAAGGGCAAATCAGTTCCTGCCCCTACTCTCAGAGGTGTCTGATCTTTCGTAAAAGTATTACCATGACGTGCAATAATTATTCTCGTGACCATATACTATCAACTCCCAACTGAATTAAAATTCACCATATTTTTCAAATAAAGCTTCTGCGCGTTTAACATCTTCAGGAGAATCAACCCCACTCATACCTTCAAACTGTTTATAATCAACTTTAGCAATTTTAATTTTCAAACCATTTTCAAGGAATCTTAATTGCTCTAAACCTTCAAGTTTTTCATAAAAAGATTCCTCTAAAGATTTGAATTTGAATAAGGATTCATATTTATACCCATACAATCCGATATGACGAAGCACAGGACTTTTATCAGATATTTTGCGTAAATCATCTTCTTTGCGAATGGCCGGAATTATATTTTTAGAAAACCACAAAGCATATCCATTTCTATCCGCAATACAAGTTGTACCGGAGAAAGGAGTTATTTTCTTGCTTTCTCTAAGTTTATCAAGAGCCTCCCAAGACAGCTGAGTACAAGGCGTAACCAAATCAACAGAAGAATCTTCTTCAAAAGCTTTAATTAATTCCTCAATAAACCAAGGTGGACAAACAGGATTATCGCCTTGCAAATTAATAATTAAATCCGGTTTAACATTTAATATTTTAACAGCTTCACAAACTCTATCTGAACCGGTTTTACAACTATCGCTTGTCATTAAACACTCGATTTTATGCTCATTACAAAAATCAACAATTCGTTGATCTTCAGTAGCGACCACGATTCTCGCGTGAGCGTTTTGAGTACCCTTTTTAGCAATATCAACTACGCGTAAAAGCATTTCTTTACCAGCAATTTTAGCCAATGGTTTTCCAGGAAAGCGAGTTGAACCATATCTAGCCGGAATAACGACAAGCGTATCTAACATAAAATTATCTCCTAAAGCAAAAACAAGATAATAACATAATGCCAAATTTTCAAATGAACACAAGCACTGCAAACAAGTTTTGCACAGTTGAGCAATAATTTTGTTCTTATTTTATTCTGTCGACTAAATCTTTTCGAATCATTAAAGGATAATAAGAGGTCGAAAAATAAAATTTTTCAAGAAAATCAAAATCAGGGATTTCAAAAGCAACTTGAGACCAATGTTTAACAAAATCTTCTTTATTTTCTTTCTTGACCGGAATTTTTTCCCATAATTTGTTTAGATTATTTCTGAAATTATAAAGATAATCCTTATTAGAAAAACCAAGCATATTTATATAAGGTGTCGCATAAACAAACATTGGCATATTTTCACGAATCGTTTCGTTTAAATCAAATTCTTTATCAACACCATAGAGATAATGTGCGACTTGTGCCACATTTCCATAACCAAACCAATAATAGGAAGGATTACGACCATATAAATTGAAAAAGTAATAAACTGCATTAATAATAGGTTCATCATCTCTTGAATACTTTGCGATAAAATCTTGTACTTTATAGTAACGAGGATATTGAGTATTAGGAGGATTAAAACACAAAAGAGTAATAAAAATAGCCACAGAAGTAACTAAAAGAATTTTAATATAGCGAGTATAAATTTTATCAACCACAAAATCAGCAATAATCATTGCAGAAATAATGTTAGTAAAAACAAAATAGTGTATATAAGGCGCGCCGACAAGCATTTTTTGTATAAATTCCAAAAACAACACCGTGCAGAGTAAATTACGATAAGGATTTTCGTTTTCTAAAAAATGATGCAAAGAAAGAATAGCCAAAACTGGAAGTACGCCTATAATCATTAAGTTTTGTAAAATTTTAGCATCCCCCATAAATTCTTGCATCCAGAATTTAAGATCATAGTTAAATAAGAAATACAATACCCAGCTATTTGTATAATAAAGATAGGCCATAAAAAAGAGTGCTATAATGGAAGGAATAATCAGAGCATGAAGGATTGGTAACCAATTAATTTGCCGGCGATACAATAAAATAAGCAGATATCCGCCCAGTAAAGCCAAAATAACAATAATTTTTTGTAAAACTAAAAAAGAAAGCATAAATAAAATAAAAGCAATATTTAAGTCTTTGCTATGAGATTTTGGTTTCTGATGTACAAAACGTAAAAAAAACCACCATCCCCAAAAAAAGAAACACCACATTAAAGCATCGGGTTGTAGTTCAAATAGGAAATAATTATTGTCATAAAGTAAGCAAAAAAAGATTAGCCCCAACAAAAACTTAGCAGGATAGATATCTAAAAAATCACGACAAATTCGAAAGAGTCCCCAAGCTGTCCCCAAATAACAAAAAAAGGCAAATAATCTGGAAACATATAAAATTAGAGCACTTTTATAAAAAAGAGCAGTTATTGGCGCAAAAATAAACCAAAGTAAAGGATTATGGTGTTCAAAAAAATCACGGTATGGAACCATCCCTTGCCAAATTAACCAAGATGCATGAATATGTTCAGCATGATCCATACACATGTAATGGTAGTAAAAAACCCAACCAAGAAAACATAACTGAGCAGTTCCCAATATAAGGATAAAATATTTTAAAAATTTGTTTTCAAAAACCATAACCCTACTCTATAAAAAAAACAAAGTATAGCAATAGTTTAGAACATAGGTATGAAATAGCAAGCAAAAACAAAAGATATAAGCAAAAACTAATTGTTAGCGAGAAGCTTCTTTGTTTGAAGCCATTGCCAGAGCCATATTTCTATTGTTTTGTAAAGAATTACCACTCACATAGTTAGTATTTTCAATACTCTTAACCATATCTGCAGGTAAAAGCTCACGCACCGTTTTATACTTTCTGTTTCCCTTCTTGGCCTCGTTAATAAGTTTTTTTCGAAGTTGCATAGCCCTATCCATATGAAAACTAAAACAATAGCCATCACGAGCAACTTTAGGAATATCATTTCCTTCTTCATCTTTTAAATAATTACCTTTGGTATCTTTTCGACAAGGCATAATTTCATGTAAATCAAGCGTATAGATGGAGCAATGGACAAACCCTTTACCTTTAATTTCGTATACAGGCAAATCTAATAAATCTTTAGGTGTCCAAGCCCCGGAAAGGCAACAAGCCAAGACATAGCTACGCTTCAGCAAGCCTTTTTGTTTACGAAAGCCGGACAATTTACGCAGCTGTTGACTTAAACTTTCATTATTTTTCATGGATTCAAGAAACCCAGAAGAAGCAAAAGCTGAAGGTCCCCAACAAAATCCAGCACCTATACCGGCAAGTGCCTCGCGAGGAGAACAAGCACGCCCGAAATTATCTCCTAAATATGGTAACATATATTTATCAATATAACGCCATTTATATAACATTCCGCGCCACATAGAAATTCTATCACCTAAGCGAACGTCGACTTCCCTGCCTCTTTCATCTAAATAAAAGGTAGACCCTACACCAATAGTGGGCGTACCGTTACCATCAAGAAAAGCTTTGGGTGCAAACCCTTCAACAGAGAGTAAGAGTGCGGATATTTCCGGCTTAAAATCTTGTACAAGATGAATATTACCATAAGTATCAGAATATTTTTTCCCCATAAAATTAATAAAATAATCTTTTGAATTAGGGGCTTTTTTATGTTTAACTCCAGGATAATCTAATGATTTTTGTACTTTTTTTTCAGATTGTTTAGTTTGTGGTCGAGGCACCTTCTCTGTTTGTGAAAGTTGCTTTACACTTTCGGACTGTTTCTGTTGTCCTTGTACTTTTTCTATGGGTTTAGACGATTGTTTAGCCTCTCTGGACTGTTGATGTTGAGTTTTATTCTCAGTTTGTGCAGTTTGCCTTGCACCGTCAGACTGATTAGATTGAACACTAGAAGAAACGTCAGCTTGCGCAAGAGGTTTTAAGCTATTTTTATCTGCATCGAAATCAGCAAATAATTTTTTATCATCAGGGACAACGTTAACCGTTTGTTGTGTATTAGTTTCTTTTGTGTCACTAGGTTTCTGATTTTCTGAGAGAAAACCGGCTGTAGCGCTTAAGCCAATGAGCGCAGCCAAAGCGGATACTTTGTAATATTTGGGGACAAAATTTTTAGAAGCATTATGCTCAGCTTCAATAATTTCTTTTTTAATAGAACGAGTTATTTTTTTTACGGAAGTATGAAAATTTTGCAACGGTTTATCTGCGACAGAATGCAAAAAATCAAGAATATTTAATTTTTCAGGAGTATGTTCATCTAAAAGCATAGTGGCATTCATATCAGATAAAGCCTTAGCATATTTATTAGCGGAAAAAGATGAAAAATCAATTTTTTCAACAGGTTTCCCTTTTTCCTCCAACATACGCGCAGCGTTAATAATAGAGTTATATTTTGTATCAGCCTTATGATAAAATTCATCAGCTAAATCTTTCGGGAAAAAACGTCCTTTTTTTCCAAAAGGTACAATGTACTCCCTTCCCTCATATTCCAGAGACATAACAGGTTGTCCGGCACGATGATATTTACCGATTTCAAAATCTTCAAAATCAAGTAATGCTGTTAAGAATCTTTGTTGAGCCATTTTCCCAGAATCAGAACCGATTGTATATTTATAGGGAACAACATAGCTTTTTTCCCCTAAATCAACTAGCAAAAAATCATCAGTTCCATGTTTTTCATATTCACGAATGAGATATTTATCGTTTTCAGAAAAAACATCTTCCAGTTCAATCATCGTAAATCACCATAATTACTCTGACACACACTTATATTTTACACAAAAAAACAAAAAAAATCAACAAGATTTAGTGATATCTAAAAGGAACGTTTAATGCGTAAAAAGATGCAATTACCATCTTCGCGTCTCTCTAAAACCTGGGCTGTTTGATAGATTTCAGCCAATTTTTTACCATCATCAATTGGAATAGACACTGTTTTAATTTCAATATTTTTATGAAATTTAGATTTTAGTAACTCTAACAATTGAGAGACACCTTCTCCGGACAGTGCAGACACAGCTACAGCTTTAGTTCCTGTTTTATCTATAAAATGTTTTTTTTCATTATCTTCCAATAAGTCGATTTTATTAAAAACTTCAATATATCTATCTTCGAATTCAATTTTAGGCAAACCTAATTCATGTAAAACATTCAAAACATCCAATCTTTGTTCTTTATAATTAGGATTTGACACATCGATAACATGAACAATGACGTCAGCTTCCAATACCTCCTCTAGTGTAGCTCGAAACGCCATAATTAATTCATGAGGCAAATTAGAAATGAAACCAACTGTATCTGAAAGAATGATATTACAATTTTTGTCCAATTGAATTTTACGCATTGTCGGGTCAAGAGTGGCAAAAAGCATATCTTTAGCAAAAACATCTGCGCAGGTAATCAAATTAAACAATGTAGATTTTCCGGCGTTGGTATATCCGACAAAAGCAGCCACGGGAAAAGGCACCTTAACACGAGCACTACGTTGAATGGAGCGTGTTTTACGTACTTTTTCCAATTCTTTTTTTATTTTGACAATACGTTCATCAAGATGTCTTCGGTCAAGTTCAATTTGCGTTTCCCCCGGACCGCCTAAGAAACCGCCTCCTCCACGTTGTCTTTCAAGGTGCGTCCAACTACGCACCAATCGCCCTCTTTGATAAGTTAAATGAGCTAATTCAACTTGCAATTTTCCTTCGTTTGTATGAGCTCTTTGTCCAAAAATTTCCAAAATAACTGCTGTGCGGTCAATAACTTTAAGATCAAGGATTTTTTCAAGATAACGTTGTTGCACTGCAGAAATCGGCATATCAACAACTAGTAATTCAGCTCCGTGTTCCAAACACTCGTTTTTTAATCTTTCCAAAGTTCCCTTACCAAAAAAACTCTTGGGAACAATCTCAGAAAGCTTAACGGTTTGTACTAAAACCACCTCTTGCCCCATAGCTAAAACTAATCCTTCAGCTTCCGCTTCACGTGTTTTTTCGTCAAACCCAAACAAAGAATTACTCTTGTTCTTTAGCAATGGACAAACAACAGCAACTTTTGTTTTTTTATCTTTATCAATTTCTAACAAAACAGCTCACTACAAAAAAACAAAGCTTCCGTAAAATAATGTAAAAAAAGACATTTACATTATTAACGGAAGCCTAGATTAATTATTCTTCAACAACGTCAATCGGTGTTGCCGGCATAATTGTAGAAACAGCGTGAGTATAAACAAGTTGAGTATGACCATCACGTCTCAACAGCAAAGAATTAGCATCAAACCAAGTAATAACACCTTGTAACTTAACCCCATTGATAAGAAAGACGGTAACTGAAACTTTTTTATCTTTAATATCGTTCAAAAAATCAACTTGTGCATTTGTAGTCATGATTAATTTCCTTATTATAATTATTTCAAATCTATGCCATAAAGACTGCGGAAGAAAACTTTCAAACAGTCACCGGCCTGACATAAGCTGAAGCCACGCTGAACTTGAGCGACCTCCCCCACCGGTAAATAACAATTATATGTATCATTTAATTAGTTAACAGTTTCTAAATATAAGTGCAAAAATAACATTTTTTGAGTCATGGCAAATTAATTTTTAAGCTTTATTTTTTGAATAAAAGGAACATTAATATCAAAAAAGTCGTTCAAAACATTTCTTGCTTGTATAGCTTTTTTCTCTCGAATTTTATCAGAAGAATTAAGAGCTTGTTCAGTAGTCAAAATCATGCTATTAAGTTCATCAAATAACCAAATCCTATCACCGAAATACATATCCAGCAACAATTTTCGATTTGTAATTACAGGTCTACCATAACTGATTAAATCAAAGACAGCATAAGGTATATAAGATTCATCATCAGAATCTGTTTTACCCATTTCATAAACAATAACCTTTGCTTTTTTTAATTCATCAATACGTTTTTGTTCATCCAATGCCGCAAACCTACTTCCTCTTTAAATTTTAATACGATGATTTTTTTGCATAAAATAATGATACGCTTTATTATAGTATTCGTATATATAAAGCACATCATACTGATATTCATTAGGAATTAATAAGTCGTGAGTTACAAATCCTCCGGGAAGGAAATTAATGGAAATGTCTTGATGATTTACAGCATCAATAAGTTTCCTCTGAGAGGATAGATAGAAGTCGAAATTCTGAAATTCTTCCACATAAAGCTTCGTATAACGATGCACATAAAAAATATTAGTTTTACGTTTATTCATTCGTAAATCAAAAAACTGAGAAAACCCTCTGACAAAAACATTAACATGAGCATTATCTAATTCTTTTGGATATAGATTACCTGCATAAGATGTTCCTATCACTTTATATCCGTTCCGTTCGAAATTATATTTCAGAAAATTAACGGCAGCTAATAAATCATAATCAATATACTCAGGAATTTCTCCAATTCGAATAGCTACGGTTTTATTATTCTGAAAAACTTTTAAAGCAGGAGAAAAACATACCCCTATTCCCCCCCCTAAAATCAGAACAGATAAAAAGAATAATATTTTTTTATATTTATTGCGTAAAAAAGCAGAAATTCCTTTGTAATTTTCAGTATAACAAATAACCAATTTTTTTATTTTCTGTTTTTTTTGAAATAAAATAGAAGCGTCTGCCGTTTCTTGTTCCTTACGTTTGATAGCTTTAATAGAATTTTTATCGGATTTTCGAAAATAAGTTTTCATATTAATTAATCCTTTCTTTATCGACATAATTACGCAAAACAGCAATCATTTGTCTAATAACACTATCCGCCGAAAATTTTTTCAAAGTAATTTTCTGTGCCATCAAAGCTAAACGTCGTCTTTCATCAGGATGTGACAAATAAAATTCAATAAGTTGTTTAAATTCTTCAGGAGATTTATACATAGGTATAGCCTCACCATAAATTTCTTCAATTTCAGGCATATAATCAGAAATAACAAAAGCTCCGCAAGCTGTAGCATCAAATATACGATTACTGATAAATCCAGCCTCAATCATATCAGGTCTTGTGTCATTAAGCACAATATCGGCCGAAGAATAGAAATATTTAAGTTGATCATTAGGAATTTGCCGAGCTTTCCACCAAGAAGCCTTCTCATCAACCAAAATATTCCCCCAATTATCACCAAAAACATCAATTTGAATACCTGTATTTTTTGCGTATTGAATTGTTTTACGAATAGGAAAATCCGGCCATTGGTTAGCCACAAATAAAAGCTTTCGTTTAAGTTTTTCATCAAAACTTGGATAAAATTCATCAACCCTTGTAAATTGAGGTAAAAAATAAGAATTTACACCAATACTACGATAAAATTTATTTTTTTTAAGAGACCCCGTAAAAACAATATCAGCGTTTTTAACATTTTCCAACTTGTAAGGAATAGTTTCAAACAAAACAGCAACTCTATCTTTATCAACATAGTTATGATATTTATTTAATAGTAGCTCAGGACCGGAGCGCATAAAAATTTCAAATCCTTCATTAAAATTACGATTAGCCAAGGAATCTTCAAAAGTGTACAATCGAGTATCAATTCCCTGTTTTTTTAATTCAGCAGCCAAATCTTCTGCTAAATATTTTTCTCCCAAAGCATAAGTATCATCGCTCAGATATTTTGTATAGGTTATAGGTAGATTAATAACAGCGCGATTATAATCAAGACGATAAGGATGCGAAGAAGCATGTTCAAACCATATTCCGCCCACAATTCCTAAAAGCAAAAGAATAAAAAAAAGCCCTACTTGCCTCATGCCAACCTCAAATTACATAATACATGTTTAAAGGTTGCCCAAATTTACCCAAACAAACAAGTAAAAAAACATTTAATCACAAGCAAATTATAAAGAAAGCAATAAAAAAGATTGACTATTAGACAAAAATAAGCTATTTATAAAACCGATAAAAAATTTTTATGTAAACTTTAAAATTTTATAATTATGAAAAAGAAAACATTCGAGCGCTCTATGGACGCTGCAGAAATCATTTATGACACGTTATGTATTAAAACTAATTGCTTTAATGCACAGCAGAAAGTAACAAGAGCGGATTATGTAATAGCCATAGATGACGATCCGACATCAGCATTCTGGGCAACGTGGCTGTATTACAAGATATTTCAACAACATGGATATCATCCAACAATATTATGTGTTGGAGGTAAAGGATTGCTGAGCAGATACACCCACGAACGAAGCGAAGCTGAATTATTGGCCTCTGTATGTAGTAAATTAGGCATTCCGAAAACTGGTATTACATTGGCATCAAGTGGACGTAATACGGGAGAAAACATCCAGTCGGTAAAAGAGATTGTACCGGCAGGAAGTACGATAATCTGGAGTGTAACTAAGCGACAGTCTTTGCGTTTGGAACGCTCTGTTAAAAAGCAAGCTCCCGAATTAATTTCTTATTACTATGTGGTGGAAGAAAGTTTAACAGAAGCCGCTAAAATAATGAATGGTAAAGGAATTGCTCAAAATGAAATGATGTTTCACGAGTTGGCAAGTATTTTGGAACGCTGTATCAAATATGCCGGAACTTTCCAAGAGCCGATAGATGACATCATTCATATTGACACGCAACTGCGTGAAGCAGATTATTATTTGCACAAACATTACAAATTGAAGTTGATGAATAAAACCGTAAAAATATTCGGTTTTAAAATCAGTATTCCCAACAAGAATCTGACATCAATTTTCCAGTTTCTGCACTTACAGTGGAAAATAAGACGCAATAAGCGAAAAATGCATATAAGTCTGGAATTGGAGATAATATTTATGTTGGAAAACTTGCGCAATCAGAAATTGATACCGCAAGAAAAGGTAAAAACATTATTGGACGAGAGCAAATATAGATTATATAAAAAATTATAATTCAGCCTCTCTCGTTCAAACATACAAAAAAGCCCGACTAAATAGTCAGGCTTTTTTCTTTTAAAAACAGAAGATTATTTCATTTTCTTCAGAGTTGGGAAGAGAATGACATCACGAAGAGTAGCAGCTCCTGTTAAAAGTTTAGCTAATCTGTCCATTCCCATCCCCATACCGGTTGTTGGAACAAAACCATATGAAAGAGCATCAATAAAACTCTCATCAAGCATCTGAGCTTCATCATCACCATTTTCACGTTCAGCCATCTGAGCTTTGAAACGTTCCAATTGTTCCAATGGGTTAGAAAGTTCTGAATAAGCACACCCTAATTCCATTCCGAGTAAATATGTATCAAAGTGCTCAACCAAACGAGGATTGTCACGATGTGTTTTCGCTAAAGGAGAAATATCTTTTGGCATATCCGAAACATGAATTGGCTCAATTAAAGTGGCTTCAACTTTTTCATCAAATACTTCTTGAACAACCTTACCCCAGTTAGAACAATGATCAGCATCAACTCCCACAGATTTAGCTAAAGCCCGAGCATCTTCAACAGTTTCAACACTCAAGAAATCTGCTCCTGTTTCACGCTTAATTAAGTCAATAATAGAAACTTTCGGGAACGGCTTAGAGAAATCAATTTCATGACCATCTAAAACGAGAGTATCTGTACCAAAAACTTTATTAACGACAAAACGCACGAGTCTATAAATCAAATCAGCCATATCGTTATAATCGCCATAAGCCATATAAGCCTCCAAACCTGTAAATTCAGGCACGTGATTCTTATCAATCCCCTCATTACGATAATTCTTACCGATTTCAAATACTCTATCAATACCGCCGACAACCAATTTTTTCAAATAAAGTTCGGTAGCAACCCGTAAATAAAAATCATTATCCAAAGCATTATAGTGCGTAATAAAAGGTTTCGCATTAGCCCCACCCATAATCGGATGGAAAGTCGGTGTTTCAACTTCCAAAAATTCATTTTGATTAAAGAATTCACGAACAGCAGAAACGATTTTACAACGAGTGAGTAATATTTGTTTAGCTTCATCATTAATAATCAAATCAACATAGCGTTTGCGATAACGAGTTTCCACATCGGTCAACCCATGAAACTTTTCAGGTAATGGCTCCAAAGATTTTGCAATAATATCAAATTTTTCTGCAGCAACGGAAAGCTCACCTCGCGGTGTTCTGCGAATAAAACCGGATACACCGATAATATCTCCAATATCCAAACATTTTAAAAGTTTAAGATTTTCTTCGTCCAAATGCGATTTATGACAAAAGATTTGGATATTACCAGTTTTATCTTTTAAATCGATAAACATACCATCATTACGAACAGCCATAGCACGTCCGGCAACAGTAACTCTGTCTTCAGTATTTTCGCCGTTTGCCAAATCTTTATATTTCTCTTGCAACGGCTGAGCATAACTATCAGGTTGAAAACGATAAGGATATGGATTATACCCCATATCTTGTAACTTTGCAAGCTTATTTAAGCGGCTTTGTCTTTGTTCACTAACTTCTTCTGTCATCATAAAAATCCATTTGAAAAATTACGCACAAACATTAAAAACAATGTCAAAATTCGTCTTTTTATATCACGAAAGAGAAATTTTGCAAGCAAAAAAGTGTTCTAGCGAAATTTCCAAACAACACTGCAAGTATCATCACTGCAATTGCAAATATTTTCTAATTTTTCAATAGCCACATATGGCGCTTCATTAGCCTTAAAAATATTTTTAGATTTAATTTGCTCTTGCTTTGTATCGGGATATATTTCATCCAAAACACCGGAAGGAGTTGGTGTTGGATATCCGGCAACTGCAATAAGATTAGACATATCCATACTATCCCAATTTATTCTAAGAAGTTCAATGCAAGCATAACGACTTACCCCTTGAAAAGAAATTTCAAAAGCACTTTTGCGACTAGATGGCGATAATGATGAATAAAAGAAATCAACTCCACCCAAATAAGCGTTTGTAGCTTCGCTAAAACCTTTTCGAAACATCTCTCTGGGAATAAGTTTAAAATCAACAGCCTGTTTATAATTAAACTCCCCATAATTACGTTGATTTTGAAAATAAATCTGAATATTTCTCGAAAGATTTTCAATTTCTTCAATACATGAATTTGTTTTTAGTTTTTCAACAGAAAGCTTATAACTACGGATACCTAAGTATCCCAACATAATAAAGGCCAGCCACCCACCAATTTGAAAAATAGCTTTAACCTTTTGCTTTTGTTCCATACGAGTTACCTTAAAAAAACAAATCTAAACTTATGCAAACCTAAATAACTTTTAGACTTATGACATTAAAATAGAGTTAATTTTTCTACCAATAAGGTATAGCAATAATTTTTTCAGAGTAAAATTGATATTTTTTATTAAATTTTTAAGACATATTTGTATTAGTAGAAAAAAGAGAGGAACATTTAATGCTCCTCCCTAAGTAATAACCATAAAGCTACATGCCTTGGGCTTTTTTATGCGCCATCCAAGCTTGAACCATATTAGTATATCTCGTTTTATTAGCTTCAAAACGATTACTCAAACGATTCCTATATGCTTGGCTATATCGATGTTGCAGCAATTGTTCCATACGATATTCCTCTTTGTGCCGGATAATATCATGAAGCCGCTTGAATTTTTCAAAATCAATAGTGGAAACATTATTATTGCCCAAGCGTTCAAACTGATAATACCGCCCTTTACCATTATTTCCATCAGGTCTGTAATGATTCAAAATACGAGCAACATCACGGAACATATCAACATCTTCAATATGTTCAACAGGAATATGCATTCTTTTACGCCAGTTTGGATATGCAATGTTTCCATAAACAAACTGCAAAGGTTTTTCTTGAGACCATTCCAATTCAGAAACACCAGGAATATTCCCCATTTCCTTCTGTCCAAAAATATCAGAAAAAGGCATAAGCATAATAGCTGAATTTGAACGAGCCATAAATGTTGTAACCGCCTGCACAAATTTATCCGGGATATTATTAGCATCTTCGCGAGGATGTTCTACAGCTTTTCCCCCAACTTCATCCCAAATACCATAATGTTCTAAAATCCAGTTCAGCCCTTCACGTTGTGAAGCATATTGTTCAAAAGTATCATCTGCCTGTTTATCAGATAAGATACCTAAAAGTTTCTGCTGCCAAACATGTTGCACATTCCACTGACTAGATAAAGGCGGAGTATCATGGGTTGAAGGAGAGCAAACAGACATTTGAGGATATTCATCTGGATGCTTCATAGAGCTATACATATCATTATGACGTTCAAAAGGAAGTACTTTATATGAAAGAATACCAAAATCTTCCATACTGCGTTTAATTTCATCGGTAGCATTTCCTAAATCTTCACCAATAACTAATGTTTTATTACGATGACTTTCAAGAGCAACAATAGCCATTAACTCTTTAACGTTATAATAAATATAGTTACCGGTTTCTGCATTTTCAGGAAAGATATATAAACGATGAAGTTGCAAAACATGGTCAATACGTAAACACCCTGCATAACGCATATTAGCATCTAGAATACGCCGATACGGCTCATATCCTTGTTCTTGCAACTTTATCGGATTATAGCCCAATAAATACCAACGTTGTCCATTTTTAGATAAGATATCTTGAGCAGCTCCGGCAGTACCTTTAATATAATTATCGCGATAATACCAAGCCTCAAATCCTCTGGGGTGAACACCAACAGCATTATCCATATAAAGACCAATTTTCATACCAGAATTAAGGCAAGTATCTTTCACATGCTGTAATTGGATTTCACATTGCCATTGAGCATATTTATAAAAATCTATTTCTGCACGATGATTATTTCTAAAAGCGATAATTTCAGGGGAATTAGGATTATCCCTATAAGCAGCCGGCCAATCTTGCCAACCGGCAGGAGCCGGATTCTGCTTAGCGAAATATTTAGATAGAGCTCTAAAAGTAGCAAACATCTCCAAACTATCACCTTGATCAGCGCAATAGACATTAAAACGATTACGCGCTTCTTCGCTAAGAGGAGAAAAGCGGAATTCATCAAAACACCTGTGCAAGATATCATCAACTAAATTTTGAGTAGTTGTATAATCAACAAGAGTTCTCCGACGATTAACTTTAATTTTCTCTTGAAATTCTGAACTATTGTAATAATCGCGAATAGCCTGAGAATTTTTAAATTCATTAATAGCCGTAACATCTAAATAAAGATAATTAAAGAACATACGGCTATCAGGACTATAAGGAGAAGCGATTTCAGGTTGATCATCATGAGCTGCATGTAAAGGATTAACACCTATAAGCCCTGCCCCATGTTTACCTAAAATATACCCTAACTGAGCCAAATCACCAAAATTCCCGATACCGAGATTATTTTCGCTAACCTGTTCGTAAAGCTGCACGGGAACGCCCCAAGTTTTTTTACCTTCACGAATTCCAAATCCGTCATAACATTTTTCAGGTGCGGAAATAAGGCTGATTTTTTGAGAAACTTCTTCACCATTTTGATTAACATAAGAAAAAGAGACATTATGGTATCCGAGTCGCACGTCAAACGGAAATTTAAAACGATATTTACGATAAGTTACCCCATTAATAGAGCGTTCAACTTCATCTCCATTACTCTGCACTCTTTCTAAATCGTCAATAGCAACTTCCCCGCTATAAAATTTCTCAGAATCATCTATAACGATTTCCCCTTTATAATATTTTTTAGGATCCTCGTCTTCATAAAAGTTCCACTTAAGTTTTTTAACGCCATCAGGCAAAGATATTTCCATTGACGGAACTTTATTTTGCCTCAAAATAGGAATATGGTGTACAATATTGATAAAATTGGCATTTTTCTTTTCATCAATAATCTTCTCGACAAGACGAATATTTTCTGTCTGTTTTTCAGGGTCTTGAGTAGTATAATCAAAGTTCTGATCGAGAATATCCATAGCCTTAAGCAATCCGACCTTTTCCTCAAGAGTTGCGTGCAACTCAATACCGGAAAGATAAGCCAGATTACTGATACTTTCACAGATATCCATCATTAAATCCTTTAAACATAAAAGTTATTACATTATGAGCAGAGCATAGCGGTGAAAAAAAAGTAATCAAAGGCAATTAATAACTTATAAACAAAAATTAGCATAACTAAGAATGTAAAATCATCAAAAAATCAACAATTGCAAGATAAATTAAAAACAAAAGTTTTCAGAAAGAAAAAGAGGAAGTATTAAAATCTTCCCCTTTTCAAGCGCAAGCACTCAATATTACCATGGATCAGAATATTTTAAAGACGGATCATGTAAGCGTTTAAGATATCCTGCGTTAGTTCCTGAAGACTTATTTTTGGGATCACGATAAGAACCTAACTGATCAATTTGATCAACTTTATCCGCCCAATTGCTGTCTTGAAATTGAGATCTATCAAAATAGCAATAAACCGTAGCATGTCCTTCCAAAGTATTAGTCGGCACAGGAAACAAGTTCCAAACAAAGTTACCATGAAACATTGGATTTGGATTATTTACATCATTATAGCCGTCCTCGTTATTATTAGAATACATACCTTCATCACCAGCACCGTCCCCTAAGTTGTAAAAATCTTTATCATAGATAAAACCTATACGACCATGCCAACCTTCATCATATGGTTGGAGAGCTGTTTTGAGCCATGTATTCTGTTGGAAATAAAGAGGTTGAGCTACAATATATTTATCAGAACCATCTTTACTGTAAGTATAGCTATATAAATTTTGTCCACTAGTTCCGCTAGAATTAGATTTTAAATAAGAGTCAGTTGCTGTACCATTTGCATCTGTATAATAAGCCTTTAAGCCCAAATACCACCCTTCGGTTCTTGTCATTACTTGAGGTAAAAATGCACTATGAGACGTATCGGTAGTAAAAGTACCATTATAAATCAAGCTACTGACTTCTTCCATTCCCGGATAAATAATAGCATCATTCATATCGCCGCCACCTTGCAATGTCATTGCTGTCTCCAGAATAGATGCCTGACGCGACGCAGGGTTAACAATCCACCTTTTAGATGGATGAGAATCATTCCCGCCAGCTTCACTATCATATGATGGTGCAAATTTATTAGCTTGAATAATTTCTCCAGCTTGTCCCATATTAAAGGAAATAGGAATAAGCGTCGCCATATTCATATATCCAGGAGGACAAAGTGCATAAGGAATACGTCCGACATAAGGATCCGCCCACGCCACATCCTCATTATGAGGTTCATAAACTTTAGTAGCACCCTGACATTGATCACCACAACTCCAAGCAATTCTCTTTGTTTTTGACCCCTCCACAAAGTCATTCGAAACATTATAAACACCTTTAAGGATAAAGTCTGGCAAGATATCGCTTAAACGAGCCCCACCACGAGTAGTTAACTTAATATCATGCATAACTGAGGTATAGGCCGGATTAACCATATATTGATCATACATCGTTCCCCTATCCTCTTTGCCGGCAATTTCAGGAACAACTTCATTAGTATTAGAAACAAATCTATTAGCTTTAATATATCCAAAGCCTTCATCCGCAGCAAATGTGGATGAAGAACCACCACTACTACCATAACTGTCTTCTAATTCAATAGCACCCTTACGGATATAAATAGATGCATCACGAGTATCATCAATAGAGCTAGACCCCCCGCGAACATCTGTCGGATTAATTTTAAGCATTGCATAATAACCACCGGCAGAAGACCCCCCTGGAGCATAGTTACCATCCGTGTCTTTAGCCCAAACTTGAATATATTCAGGATCGATTTCAAACATGGCATGGTCATTATCAGCCGTTCCAACGGCGTTAGAAGAGTTCGAAGCAATATGAATAACTTCATTACCGGTTACATGGAATGAACCGTTAACTTGAACATTAGCATCAGCTGTTTCGCTATCAGGATCCATATTAGGAGCAACCTTAAAGCGAACAGTGCTGGAATCATCTTCAACTTGAAAATCTACCCACCTTGTTCTAATTTTATCTGCATCTGCAAAGAACTGAGCACCTTCATCTTCATCTGTTGAGCTAACATCTTTAGTTTTAATTGTAAATTTACCAGTTTTAGCATCAATTCTGTTAGTATAAGAAGAAGACCAATGTCCACCAAATCTCATAGCTTCGCGCTGCACATCAACCACGCTGGAAACACTATCATTAAGAGTATAGAGATTAACTAAGGTAGAACCGACAACATTTGCCGAACCATCACCACCGACAGTATCAGCTAAGAAGTAGTTTTTAAGAGCACCTGTATTAGGATCACCGGCTCCAATACGAGAACTACCATCCTCAAAAGCAGCCCAAGCACCATCAGTATCATTAATCAATACCTTAGTAGAATCAGCTAAGAACATTAAATCGTTTTTACCTGTATTCATTTCGCCACGTTTATCATTTGTTCCGCCCTTAGCTTTGTTCCGAATAACAACCATATCATCATAAGCGTTCAACCATGCAGTCTGAGGTGCGTTAACAAATTGCGAATAAGATTCAAAACCGGCGTGAAGTTCTTGCATACCGGCTTGTTTCAACCAAGCTCTGCGCGCCCACAACAGCTCATCAACCCAAGCCGAACCGGCAACACCCAAAGTAAATTCATTACGAGTATATTTTCCGTCATCGGAAGCTGTAGAGCTCATATTTTTATTACCCATATAAGTTCTACCCATAATATCAGTAAACTTCGAAGCAATAGTTGTCAAATGCTCCAACTCAGTTCCTGATAAATCCGCATATTCATTTTTAATAGCATTATCAGCGGTCGGTTGAAAAGCAATTGAACCAGCTTCTTCTCCCGTGTAACCTTCTCCACTATAAACACGGATACCGCCACCACGTAACGAAACCTTATCTGTATCGGCATAAATCATATGGTTCGTATTATAAGCGGCCCCGACTGAACCATTATCATCCACATCGTGCCCCACCGAGAAAACACGGTTATCAGTTCCCGAACTTGTAACATTAGCCAACAAGTGGACACGAGCACTATTATCAAATCCTTGCGCCATTAACCAACCGCCATCATGACCGGCATTAAGTTTTCCTCCCATATCGTTAATATATGTGAGCATATTTGTGGAAGCGGAAGACCCCCCGTTGATATAAACAGTACCGCCTTGACGGTTAATCTCTGTAATAGAGGAATCAGATTCGCGGTTGATATGTACTTCATTTGTCGAACCATTACGAAAAGCTTTAATAAGAGCCCCCTCACCACCAACGCCGGAAGATTCTCCGACTAAAAAGTCAACAATACTTGATGCACCGGCACGACGTTTGACTTGTACAAAATCATCCATCATAGCCACACGTTCATTACCTTCTGCGTTTTCTGCACGAAGGATAACCACCTCTTCATCTCCTGTACCGGAACTGTTCATACGAGCGAATTGCAAAACATCCCATCCAGCAGAAGTACGTTCCAAATCATCATCGTATCCGTCTGTGTTTCTATTATAACCAGTACCGAGACTCTCTTCGCGGAACAATTGGAAGCTTTCGCTTAAGGCAGCCAAATTACCATAAATCCAAGCAGCACCGGTATTTCCCTCAACAGCTGGAGAATGGTCAGCCGTGTTAAGAGTACCATGATTATCAATAGCAAAAGGCTTACCAATATATAAGTCAGCCACATTCGGATCACAAAAATCCCCCGTGGTAGATGAAATAGTTTCTGCCACATAAGCTCGGTTACAGTTTGTGTTCATCGTTAATTTTTTAACGTTAAAGATTGAATAATAGTCATTGGCATATGTTGCATAATCCGTATCGTCAAACGGATGTCCTCCCATATATAAATCAGTAACCATTGTATTATGATAATATGCAGAATCATCAGTTGCCGGTGACGGTGGCACACGATACAAATATTTAGCGCTGTCATCATAACTCATAGATATAGGCTCGCTTGATGTAATCATAATAGAATTTTCGGTTAAAGAAGAATCATCAATTTCCATATCTTCAATCATAGAGCTATTCAGATACCATGCACCACCAGTACCCTTAGCCTCTCTATTATCAGTAATCACACCACCGTTAGCCCCAATCAAAGAAGCCATACGTGCGGCGCGTTTATTTCCAATATCAACAATTTTCGGGTAAAGAACATAAGAAACCAATGTACTGTTATCACGTCGTACATAAACTTTTGGAGCATCATAGCCACGAATTTCATTTGGTGTAAAACCATAAGGCAAATAGCTGGAATAACCAACACGATAAGCTCCGGCTTGATCATCTTCAAAATCAATAACAATTGTATCATGATCTTCTCCGGACATAGAGCTCATCAATCCGGAAAAGTTTTGTCGAATAAATGCATCCATAACGCTACCCATTGTACGAGCCTGTGAAGCAGCGTTAATATCTTGAATTTCCTGCAATCGTTCTGCGGATTTTTTATAAAGGGTCGGTGTAACCATTGCAATCAGACCCAGCATTGCGAGAGCTTCAATAAGAAGCGTACCGCGCTGTTCTGATGTTTTGAATAATTTACTCATAATTTAGTCTCCTTTACCCTACTCAAAAATTCTGTATCTTAAATAAACAAGGACGATTAGCATCGCAAATTAAATTTCCATTTTTTCCTGTGAAAAAATTTTCTGTAAAAATCCAATCCGGTAGTATCCACTCACTTCTATTGCGGTTTTCAACAGGATAATTTAAGGAGTTTTGATGATCTTCGTTCCATTGATCTAAATCATTTGCATAAACCGGCAGAAAATTAATTTTTCCTCTAAAAACCCAAGCCTTATCAGAAGATCCTTCCGGTTTTGTCCAACGTATAACTCCAATATTATCGTAATAAAGTTTTTGATTAAGAGCGCGAACAAAGTCCAGCCCTACATCACCGGTAATACGATTAACCCATCTGGCATCCAGTCGTTTATAAGAAATGATATATTTAGCATCGTTACCACCAGAATTGCAACAAGACGCGGTAACATTACCATCTTCATCTTTTGTTGATTCACAATATTTACTATCGGTTTCATTAAGTGGCTTATCTAAACAAATAATTTTAGTAGCCATTTCTTCGCCATCATAAACTTGTCTGCCAAACATCAAATAATCACGACCATCAGGGTTAAGATCTCCTTTATTGTTCTGAGAACGCAGATAAATAAGATGTTCATCCTGTCCTTCTTGTTTAATAAAGAGATGAATATCTTCATTATCTTGAACACTGCTAGAACTAAAATCCGCATAAAAAACATCGCCTGGCAAATTCCAAGGAATTTCAGAAGCATCATTGCTGACAAACTCACCATTTCCTATATCAACAAGAATTTTGCGGACAGCATTATGTTGAAGTGTGAATTTAAAAATAATGGCGGCAGCTTTCTTTCGAGCAACATCACGGTCATAATCCGGACGCGCTGAAAGATTATATCCGTAAAGAGACGCCATAAACGTCGCAAGTAACATCAATAAGTACATAAAATCAGCTCCACCATATATACATATATGCAAAATAGTACCATAAATTTTCGAAAAAATCAATAAAAAAGCATATTTTCCCCACATTTGTAACAAAAATGTCACAAAAAAGAAATAAGCGCAAAAAAACATTGCATTATTTTGAAAAAAATCTTGTCAATACAAAGAGACAACAGTAAATTAACTCTATAAATATGAAAGGAGCCCTAAGAAGATGAACGATACATCTCTAAGTCTTGCGGAAACCACCATAAAAATGCTAGGAGACCGCTGGAAAGTTCAAATTATAGAAAGTTTAATGGACGGGACGAAACGCTTTGGTGAATTAAAAAAGGACTTAGGTAATATTACACAAAAAGTATTAACTTCAAACTTGCGTATGTTGGAAGAAAATGGTATATTAAAACGTAAAGTGTATGCTCAAATCCCCCCACGGGTAGATTACACCCTAACCAATCTTGGCTACAACTTGAAACCTGTCATAGATTCAATGGTGGCTTGGGCTGTTGAATATCGCGGTTCTTTGGTTCAAGAATTTAACGATATGAAAGAAAAAAGTAAAGCAAGAATAGAAAACAAAATCAATAAAATAAAAGAGAATATTCAAGTAAAAAATTAAGTTTAAAAGCTCATTAAAAAGCGCCTCACTAATCATGAAGCGCTTAATTTTTTATGTCAACAGTAAAAATGTATTAGCGAGCCGCACGTTTAATTCGGTCGTTAATGGCGAGCCCTAATCCTTCAAACGGAATAGGAGCCATAGCCAAACGAGAGAAGTTTGGATTTTTATCTGCCTCACGCATATAAGCAAACAAATGAGCCGCAGCCTCACGTAAATCCCCTTGGGGGCTCAAATTCATTTCCGCCCAATCATATTTCGGACCAAATCCGATAAAAAGCTCCCCTTCAAGACGTTCAGTAGCGTTAATACGCAATTTTTTAGAAGGCGCATAGTGTTTCAAGAGCTGCCCCGGAGAGGTTGGCCGATTAGGATTGCCGTCAGAAATAGCTACGGGCTCGTTAAGTGCTTCTTCTAGCTCTTCTTTAGTAATCCCCCCTGCTCGTAACAAGACGGCTTGCGGCGTAGTCAAATCCAAAATAGTCGATTCAACACCAACTTCACAAGCCCCCCCATCCAAAATCATATCGACATTATCGCCCAAACTCTCATAAACAGCTTCGGCGGTAGTCGGAGAAATAGTCTGTGAGCGATTTGCGGAAGGTGCGGCAATTGGCACACCTGATTTACGGATAAGTTCTAAGGCGACAGGATGCTTTGGACAACGCACGGTAATAGTCTTAAGCCCTGCGCAAACCAAATCGAGCGCCGGATTTTCATCTAATCGCGGAAGAACGAAAGTCAGAGGTCCAGGCCAAAACTTTTTAGCCAAGAACAAAGCTCTTTCATCCGCTTTAGCATATTCTGCCAATTGTGCCGGTTCAGCGATATGCGAAATCAGCGGATTAAACGATGGACGCCCTTTAGCAGCAAAAATTCCAGCCACAGCGTGTGCGTCATAAACGCTGGCGCCTAACCCATAAACCGTTTCCGTTGGAAATGCGACGAGTTTACCGCCCTTGATAAGTTCCGCCGCCTGACATATATTAGCCTCATCAGCCTTAAAAATTCCGCTCATAACATCCTCACAAATAAAAAAAATCTCTGCGATAACAACATTTTTCAGACATTAGCACCATAAAAAGCAAAGTCAAGCCCCTTATTTTAAGACTTTATTCACAAATACGGAGGCAAAATAACCAAGATTAAACAAAGGAGAAAACAATGACAGAAATTACATTTAACCGCTCGGCTAAAGAAACCGAAGTCAAAGTTCTGTTGGCAACCAAAGAGGAAGCCCTAAACTACGGTATCACCGGCGGCATTATTGATCGTTCAACTTTTAATCGCCTGAAAGATTTAATCGCTAAAGCCGATGAAGGTAGAGAAAAGAAAGAAGACATCTTAGTCTTAAATAATGGCAAAGACGTGGTTGTTTTGTTACGAATTTCAAATACAGCCACACCTGTGATGTTACAAACTTTAGGTGGCAGAGTGTATAACCAGATAAAAAATTACAAATCTGCGACAATTTTTGCAAGACACTTGCCGAAAACCGACTTTGAAGCCAAAGACATCGCTTCTAATATGGGGTTAGGTGTGGAGTTGTCATCATATAGCTTTGATAAATACCGCACGACAAAGAAAGCAGATGAATTTCCGAGATTGGAAACATTAAATTTCGTAGCCAAAGACAAGTTGGATAAGAAAGATTATGAAAAGAGCGCCGCTCTGGCCAATGCCGTCAGATATGCGCGCGATTTGACCAATGAACCGTCCAACGAGTTAACGCCGGAAGTTTATGCGAAAGACATCAAGCGTTTGGAACATTTGGGCTTAAAGGTAACCTTAAAAGACAAAGATGAGTTGAAAAAAGAAGGTTTCAATATGTTATTGTCCGTGGCTCAAGGTTCTGCCAACAGTCCGTATGTGGCTATTTTAGAATATAACGGCAACAAGAGCAAAAAAGGCTATGACATTGCGTTGGTCGGTAAAGGCGTAACCTTTGATTCAGGTGGCATATCCATTAAACCGGCAGCCGGCATGTGGGATATGAAACAAGACATGGCGGGCTCTGCTGTGGTTGTATCCAGTTTGAAAGCTGCCGCTCAACAGAAATTGAAGTTAAATATTGTGGGTATTGTGGGCTTGGTAGAAAATATGCCGTCAGGAACAGCCACCCGCCCCGGAGATATTGTAACCTCCCTATCGGGCAAAACCGTTGAAATATTGAATACGGATGCGGAAGGAAGATTGGTTCTGGGCGATTGCTTGACTTACGTTGAAAGAGAATATAAGCCGGAACGCATTGTAGATTTGGCAACATTAACCGGTGCGATTGTGGTTGCGTTGGGTAGTGAAATGGCCGGCTTATTCAGTAATGATGACTGTTTGTCAGAATTATTGAGTATCTCGGGCGAACAATCCGGTGAAGAATTATGGCGTTTCCCGATGACGGACGGTTATCGTAAATTGATAAAGTCCGACATGGCTGATGTTAAGAATATATCAGACGGCAGAGCCGCCGGTTCCATTACCGCCGCATGCTTCTTGGAAGAGTTTTTGCCAAACAAAACTCCATGGGCGCACTTGGATATTGCCGGTATGGATATGTTTGGTAAACCCAAACCATTATATCCTAAGGGAGCCAGTGGTTTCGGTGTTCGCTTAATCAATAAGTTGTTACAAAACTTAGAGAAAAAATAAAAAAGCAACATAAGATAGAAAAAGAGAGCGTTTCTGAGAAGGAACGCTTTTCTTATTGCCAAATAAGTAAAATTGTGTTAAGATACCCCAAACGATAAGGAGGAACAGATGTTAGAAGATATAGATTTAATATATAATGGCGAAGAACGTCCCAGTAAGGCTTACTTTACGCCAATAAGCAATACAAAGATGTCAAAACCCATTGGAGGATTATGGACATCTCCATTAGATAAGAGCACAGGAAAAAGTGCATGGCAAGATTGGTGTGAAAGAGAGGATTTTCATCCTGAGCGCTACCAAACGCAATGGCATATTGTTCCGGATAAAGATGCCAAAACATTAACTGTAGATGAAAACTTAGATAATTTACAACCATATTTGATTCCGGATGGCTATTACGGAAACATCATAGATTTCGAAAAGTTATCAAAAGATTATGATGTGGTAAGATTTCCGAAAGAAGTTGTCCGCAAAAGCTATTACGAATTAAGTTCGTATGATATTGACAGTACAATATTCCTAACGCCCAAATTTACGGCAATGAATCACCAAGAATACAAAAGATCTAAAGCAGATGAGGCATTTGCCAAAGAGTTTCAGAAACGACAAGCCTCAAAAGATATATTGACAGAATTAAAAGAAGAGGAGAGAAAAATAGAAGACCTCATGTACGCTTCTCTGCAACCGCAAGAAAATACGCCTCAAGAAACTCCGGTAGAAATAGAACAACGTGTTCAAGTTGCATCACAACCACAAGAAAATATAGCCAGAGAAGCTCCGACAGAAATAAAAGAAAGTGAACATGTAGCTCAGCAAACGCAAGAGAATATGATCCAAGAAACATCGCCAAAAAAGAAAAACAATCTTTTTAACAGATTGGTCAAACAAAAGTTATGGAACAAAATGTTCTCTCGCTAAAAGATAACAGGTACAATACTAAAGACCACATATTTTTTATTTTCTCCTCTTTACAAATACAAACAATCTGCTATACTCCGCGGCAATAAAACAATCAGAGAGAAGGAAAATAAAATGAGCAAGCAAACATGGCAACCTGGAACAATGTTATCCCCTCTTCCGCCGGCATTAATCGGCTCCGGAAATATGGAACATCCAAACGTAATGACTGCTGCATGGACGGGAATTATCTGTTCAGATCCAGTGTTAACATATGTATCATTAAGACCGAGCCGTTATACGCATGAGTTAATCAGCCAAAATAAAGAATTCACAATCAATCTGCCGACATGGAAAATTGCGGAAGCGACAGATACGGTTGGCGTAAAGTCGGGTAGAGATTTAGATAAATTTGCATTAACAGGCTTGACCGCCGAACCTTGCTCAAAAGTCAAAGCACCGCAAATTGCCGAATGCCCTGTATCTATGGAATGTAAAGTGTTGGAAGTTCGTCCGTTTGGCACTCATGATATGTTTTTGGCAGAAGTTGTGACCGTAAACGTGGATGATAAATATATAGATGAAAACGGTGCGTTAGACTTGGAAAAAGCCGGATTATTGGCATATGCGCACGGCTTTTATTACACTTTAGGACGCAAAATCGGTAAATTTGGATTTTCAGTAGAAAAGAAGAAAAAGCAACCATCAGCACCATCTATCGCAACTGTTATGAAGGCAGATGAGAAGTTTAGCAAAAAGAAAATCCAAATGCCCAAAGGCCGAATAACCACACCCAAAGAAATAACCACCAGTTTTATGGAAAATGGTGTAGAAGTAATTGTCAAAAAGTCGAAATTTGAAAAGAAATCAAAGCCATCTGCAATCAAAAACGACAAAGAACACAAGGCGCATGCTCGTCAAAAAAGTGTAAAATTCAGTCGTAAGGAAAACAAAAACACCAGTTACGAACCATATAGTTTTAAAAAGAAATCAGATGGCAGCTTTAAACAAAAAGCAAAACGAAAATAAGAACTAAAAAATAAAAAGCTTATTTAAATCCGTAAAAAAGCGATTATATCAAAAGAGCGCAACGGAAAAAAAGAAATGAGCTGGATATTTTTAAGCCTGATATATTCTGTTTTTAATGCCATATATACGACATTTAATGAGCAATATCGTTATAATGGTTATGTATTGGGAATATGGCGAGGGTTCGGTGTAAGTATATTGATTGCGCCGCTATTATGGACAGTACCCATGATAAATTCTGTACCATATTATGCGATATTGATATTACAAGGCATAATGATAGGAATATATGATAGTCATATATTCTTTGCCTCAGCAAAATACGGGAGTCATTCTTGCTCAGGATTTATGGCAACATGTGTATTGCTTACAACGTTTATGTGGTGGGGTATAGATTTTCAAGAATTAATGGATTTAATTCAAAAACCACATTTACTGATTAGTTTGGTTTTGATATTATGTGGTTTTTCGGTAAGTTATTGGCAAATGATGAAAGTAAAGATTAGTCGTCAGGCGGAAGAATATTTATATCCGGCAGTATTTGCCTTGGCTCTGATGAGCATAGCGACACGTTTTATTGCAATACACGGAGGTAGAGTATATACAGGAGTAATTTATTATTTAACAGTATCATGTTTTACCAGTGGAATATATAATGCGATAATGTTTTTAAGAAATAAGGAAAGCCCATTAGAAACAAAGAAAGGTATGTCAGCGAATGTAGTACCGAAGCGAAAAGAAATGTTGCTAGCACCATTAAAATCAGGAAATGTCATATGGTTAATAATTTTTAGCGCGATATTGATAACGGCCAAAACCATAGCATTAAGAGAGGCCGAAAATCCGGCATATGTAATTGCAATGTTATTGTTATCACCGATAATTATTGATATTTTTAAGACCAAACAATTTCCCCACTCACCGATGAGTATATCGGTAATAATCTTTTTGGGATTATTGCTATGGCTGGTTGGATAAAAGGAAAATAGTTTTATAAATAAAAAAAGCGCCTCTAAAGAAGCGCTGCGTCAAGTTAAAGAGTAGAGACTTAACCGAACAATTTGTTCCAAAAGCTTTTTTCTTCTTCAGGAGCTGCTGCATCAAATTGTTTTAAGCATTCTTTTTGAGCATCGGTTAATTTCGTCGGAATAACGACCTTGAACTCCACAAACAAATCCCCTCTTTTATCAGAATTCATATAGCGCATCCCTTTACCTTTAATACGTAACTTATCACTAGGCTGCGTTCCCGGCTTAACTTCTACATTAATTTCTTCACCGTCAATACCTTTAAGTTTAAATTGTCCCCCCATAGCTGCCATAGACATGGATATTGGAGAAACAGTAAACAAATCAGCCCCATCACGCTCATAAGTTTTATGCCTTTTAACAGTAATAAAGACATATAAATCGCCCTTTGGACCGCCACGTTTACCAACTTCACCTTCGCCTGCAACTCTCATACGTGTACCATTTTCGATACCTGCGGGAATTTTAATTTTAAGCGATTTCTCAAGTTTTTCTTTACCTGTACCACGGCATTTTTTACATTTATCGGTAACAGCTCGTCCGGTACCTCGACATTGCGGACAAGTCGTTTCAAAAACAAAGAAGCCTCCTTGTTGAGTACGCACACGCCCCGTTCCGCCACAAGTAGCGCAAACAGGAGGTTCTTTACCATCTGCAGTACCATGTCCATGACAAGCATCACATTCTTTTGAAGTGGTAATATTAATTTCTTTCTCTAAACCAACATAAGCTTCTTCAAGAGTGAGTGCGATATCATATCGGATATCGTCACCTCGTTCAGCATAAGAACGTTGTCTAGAGCGTCCCTGCCCTGTAAACTCGGAAAAGATATCGGAAAAAACATCAGCAAACCCTGCTCCTGTAAAATCAAAACCATTAAATGGATTAGCACCAGCACCGCCCATACCGCTTGTAAAAGCCTGATGCCCATAGCGGTCATAAGCCGCGCGTTTCTGGTCATCTTTTAAGACTTCATATGCCTCGTTAATTTCTTTAAACTTAGTTTCCGCATCTTTATTACCTTGATTTCTGTCGGGGTGATACTGCATCGCCAATTTACGATACGCCTTTTTGATTTCATCTCCCGAAGCGGTTTTGGTCACACCCAAAACTTCATAGTAGTCAGCCGTGGTAGTCATATCATCAAACCATAGAATAAAACATTACATATATAAACCTGTAGAATATTTAGGTACAATATTTTGACAATGCAAGCCTAAATTAACTTTATGCCAAAATAAAATAATCAGCCTGACAAAAAAACTTGACAAGAACAATGAAAAATTTAAGATACAAAAGACTAACATAACTATATGTCTATAATTCGAGTAAACTTTCAAACATCATAAGTTTGAAAAAATTATTAACTAAAAAAACAAGCTGTATGGAAAAGACTAAAGAATTAGCAGAGCAACTTCTTGTAAATGCTCTAATCTTTTATCAACAAAGTGATCGCATCAAAGCCTTAGGAAAATGGCAATATAGTGATGATGAAACGCTTAAAATAGCTATAAAGGCAATAGAGGATGGCGCCGAACTAAATGGTAAAATAGCTTACCCTTTTGGCGGAGATGTTCCTTATCTGCAAGTAGCTACAGATAAGCAAATGTGGTCTGTGGCAAAAAAAATGATAGATTATGGGGTTAACGTGAATGAAATAAATTTTCAAGGAACGAATAGTCTTCATAATTTATTTATTTACTTTTATTACTTTGAGCTTTGTAAAGATCGCGACGAAGCACGAGCTGTTATGGTAAAAATGCTGCAACATGGTGCATTCACCAGCGGTATAGCCGATATGGTAACAAAAGATCCATACGGACAAGAATTGTTGTCTGATCTAATTAAAGACGCAGCAATAAAGAAATAAATCGCAATTAAAGATAGACACTGCCTAACAAGGTAGTGTCTATTTTTTTAAGATCAATCACAATCAGAATAAGCGGAAATAACTTTATCATTACGCAATAAAATTTTTACACAACATTTTATAGCAGAGCTTGACGGATATGGCATGTTATAAGAAATCATTTCTCCGCCTCCAACAGACTGAAAATTCGTGTAATAAATCCACATAATAACTCCATCGCTAAGATTTTTAATAACATTAGGAGCGCCATTAGCCAACCAAAGTTCAGAGATGCTTTGTCCTTTATAAGCAGCAATACCATTAAGTTGATAATAAGAATTTTTGTTATTGGTACTCCAATGACAAGCTCCTGCAAACAAGACCAGAGCAAGTATACTAATTTTAAGCAATTTCATCAAAAACCTCCATCATCATCAATCTTAAGGCAGATATAATCATCAAAAAGACCGATACAAGGAGGTAAAAAAGCAAAAAAGACGTGGTTTTTAGCTAAATTTAAACTTTAACAAACAAATTTAAGTTATTTAAAACGCTGTTTAATTTTCTGCAATAAAGATAGATTTAGATTATTGTTAATTGATAAAATTTCCACCTGACAAGAATTAGGAATTAAATTTTCTAAATACGCAGGCAGAGCTTTTTTGAGTTTAAGATATCTAAGATGAGATAAATCCGCCCCGATCAACAAGACTTTATCGTAACCCGATAAATCAAGAAAAGAAGGTAAATTTTTCACACCGATAAGTTGAGCTTCATGCCCTTTTCCTAAGATTAACTTATCAAAATTACGTAAATCACACCCATTAAGACAAATATTTTGCACTTGAGAAAAGTCGATATTATTCGGCAAGTTTTGACAATGAGTAATTTCAATATTGCAGTTCGGAGCAAGTTTCAATGTTTTGACTTTCTGGAGATTTTGCCCGTAAATTTCCACCGTTGAACATTCCGTCAAGTCAATAAAACTTGGCAAATTAGAAACAGCTTTAATTGAGCATTTCTCTCTCAAGACTTTAAGACCATCATATTTTTCCGCATTGAATTGCACAAAATCCGTATCAAATGATTGAAGACAATAAGTCGGTGTCGGAGAAGACATAAGCACCTCACCTCGTCTGCGAGCCGTTTGAGCAATATATTTCGCCAATTTTTTTCCATATCCGCCCTTTTCTGCTAAATTTTTTGCAATATTATGAATATCATCAGGTTGAAGACGGTCTACAAACGTAAGAAGCACGATAGATTCAAATTCTCGTTGCTTATCAAGCGGTAATTTTTCAATACACATCAACATATCACGAATATTGCGCGCATAGTTTGTGGATAACAGAACCTCGCTTCCGACATCTAGTGTAATTTCTTTTTCACCACGTTTATAGGGGCGCAACATATTTTCGATTTTGAGCGCCCCCTTGGGAGAAGAGATAAGCAATCCCATTATATAATCACCGAATTAGAAATTAATAGCAGTTTGTATAAGCCGTGGTGACATAAGTACGATAAAATTCAACCGTTAATGTACATAATGAATGTGGTTGATACTCATCCAATTCACAATAGCGTACAACTTCACCTTCATTATCCTCACGGTCGTAATCTATATAATAAACCCAACGTACGGTGTTATTACCGATATATTGAGCATGCATTGGCTCTTCAAAATCATCAAAGAAGTCGCGCATTTGCTGTCCTTGCTGAATTTCAAAACCGGCGATATGCATAACCTCGCCTTTGGGAGCGCGATAATATGTATAAGTCGGCTTTTGATTATAATAAGTATAGCTAGGTTGGTCATAATAGGTATATGTAGTCTTGCGTTTATAATAGATATAAGTAGGTTGTTGTGGTTCATATTGTTCCGTATAATAAACTTGCTGAGGTTCAACTTTCGGAGTATCTCTACGATAAGTCGGAACATAGTTAGGATTACAACAACATCCTGCCAATAGCAAAACCGCTACGGCCACCAAAATTTTTCTCATGATTGAAAATCTCCTTAAAATGTAGTCTAAGGTCAAAGACCAAAATTTAATAAAAAAGCTTAACTTACTAACTCTAAAATAATTTCGTCCATCAGGGTAAATCCCTTGTCCGTAAGTTTAATGTTGGCGTCATCATAACACAATAAATTTAATTGCGCAAGTCTTTTTGTCATTTTTTTTGACAAAAAATCAAATAAATGTATACCGCACGCTTTATAAAAATATTTGTCACTTACACCTTCTTCAATACGAAGCCCCATGAGGACTAATTCTTCAGCCCTTTCAAGAGGGGTTAATGCTTCATCAAGATGTCCGTCTAAAGTTGTAAAAATTTGTCCGTTAAGTCGGAGACGTCCGTGAGCTCCCTCGCCGATACCAATGTAATCTTCTCCTTGCCAATAAGTCAGATTATGCACACTTTGGTCAGGGAAAGAGTTAGCAAGGTTTGAGCCCTCGTAGCGTTGAAAGCCACAAGAACGCAAGTAAGAAACTGTGTTATTATATAGGGATAAAGATTGTTCTTCGTCCATAGGCTTAATATTTTTACGAAAAAAGGGTGTACCCTCCTCAATAGAGAGTTCATATAGAGAAATATGAGAGAGGTCAAATTGCAGAGCGGTATCAATTTCCTTTTGCCAAGTATCCCACTGTTGTTGCGGACGCGCATAAATTAAATCAATGGAAAATTTCGGAAAAGTTTTAGCTCCCAACTCCATCGCCGTAAGCGCATCGGATAAAGAGTGAGTGCGTCCGAGTTTTTTTAAGTCGTCAGCTTGAAGAGCCTGTACACCTAATGATAAACGATTAATACCGGCATGACGAAAAGCTAAAAATTTATTTTGCTCAAACGTGTTCGGATTAGCCTCTAAAGAAATTTCTGCATCTTTGGCTATCACAAATTTCTTTTGCAGTTCGTTTAAGACCAAGTCAACCGCCTGCGGCGATAATAAAGATGGTGTTCCTCCACCGAAAAAGATAGATTTAACGGCTCGCTTATGCGGGAATAAATCTGCAAAATAAGCAATATCCGACAAATAGTGTTGAATAAGCTCCTGCTCGTTAAAAGATTTAGGTAAAAGCCCACGAAAGAAATCACAATATGGGCAACGACTTTTACAATACGGAAAATGAATATAGACAGCCAATTCATCTTCATCAGACAAAGGTATTTGCCCATCCCCTATTCTCGCCGTCTGTATAGCCTCTGCTTGCTTATTAAGATTATCTTCCGTATTCATTTCCACTATAACCAAAATCAGTGAACGTATTTTCGGACTAACCTAGCTCGGCACAAGCGTTTTCGATACGATTTTGCAATTCAGCCATAAATTCTTTCTTTCCGGCAAAATCTTTAATATTCATTGGCGGTAAGAATTGAAAAACAACTTTCCCTGGTTTACGAATAAAGGAAGCCTTAGCCCACACCAAGTCGGAATTCAAAGCCACCGGTACAATCGGCATATCCAAATTTTCCGCCAAGAAGACAATACCGGATTTATAGCCTTTAACCTGCCCGTGTTTACAACGAGTTCCCTCAGGAAAGATAATGATAGAGCGTCCGTCAGCCACACGTTTCTGCGCTTCTTTAACCATACCTTTCATTGCTTTTGCGCCGGCACCTCTGTCTACGGGAATCATACCATAAAGAGCCTGTCCCCACCCAAACAAGGGAATATAAGTTAATTCCTTCTTAAGCACAAACACCGAATTAGGAATAATATCGGTATAAGCATAAGTTTCAAAAGCAGATTCATGCTTACTGGCAAAAATCACATTAGGCGTGATATATTCTTTTCCGCGAACTTCAATGGTAATACCGCAAAGCTTAAGCATTCCGCCCCAAATCATCTTGTGCAAATATTTATCCCAAAGTTTAATCATAGCCTTGCGAGAGCATAGCCCCACAATAATACAAACGGCAAAAGCAACCGCCATAATCGGATAAAAATACAAATTAGCAATTAAAGAGCGAATAAAAAGATAACATTTAGACATCATCAAGCCTTCCTTATTTTATAAAAGTCTGTCAAAAGCATATTGGAAATAAACAATTAAGAATTTCGTATATTCGGCAGCCATAAATTTGAAACTACGCCAATTTTTCCACCAATGAGGCAAAACATTCGGCGTATCAACCGCCACAAAGTGCATAATAGCATCAGGCATTTCATGCTGAAGTTCCAAACGGCTGCGTGGAATATGATAAAAAGAAGTAACGACATAGAATTCCTTAATATTATATTTTTGGGTCCAAGCTTTTACCTCTTTAGCATTTCCAACCGTATCAGTCGCTTTATATCCCAAATCAATCGGTTGTGGATTTTTAAGCACAACATCTTTCCGAGAAGCAATCAGTTCTAATGTTGTACCAGGCTTAACACCTGAAATAAGTAACCGTTCTCCAACACCTTCATTAAAGAGTTGAATAGCTTTTTCAATACGATTAATTCCGCCGGTTAAGACAGCAATACCAATAGTTGTCGTTTTTTCGGCATTATCTTTAAAATTACCGTCCATAACTTGTCGTGTCATATCAAGATAAGCATAACCGAAACGTCTGTCAGGCTCGAGCATAGCCCCTTCCGCCCACTCATTCCAAGCGTTAATAAAGACAATACGCTCATCGCCTTCCATTTTTTGCCGAGTATCATTAACGGCATAATTAAGCCAACGCCCATAAACATCAGGTGTTGAATCATCAAAAATCAGGGCACCCGAATAAGCCTTACGTGGCGTATTATCCCAACGAGGAAAGACAGTTCGAAATGTTTTATAAGAATAATCTTTAACCATTTTATCGGCATTGATAAACCCCGCCCAATCGTACAAACGAAAGTCTGTCGTTTCATCAATCTTTGTTACATTTTTTTGTTGTAATCCATAAATATTGTTTAATTCAAATTCCATCACGGCATCTAATCCCCAATCTTGCGGATTGTCAAAAAAGCCAAAAGCCTTTGTAGCAATAAGATAAGGATTACCCACGCCGCGCTCTTGCATAAATTGACGAAGATAGTTCGTAAATTCAACAAACAGAGTTTTATCAAACGCTGCCGGACGATAAATGATAAATAAAGGACGTCCGTTAATACGGATATAGCGTTTATCTTTAAAGAATGGCAATAAATCTTGTGCAAAAGGCTCAAAATCTTCACGAGAAAAAGTCTGTTCCATTAAGAGTTCTTGATTGCCGCCATCCCAACGTTTAGACCAATTTTCATTAGCCCAATTCAAACAAAACGGAAAATTGAGTTGCGGATTAGCCCAATAATTATAGATAGGCTTTTCCATCAATTTTTTACCGGAAAACCAATAGTAATAAAAAGCAAAACCACCCACACCGTAATTTTGAGCTAATTCAATTTGCCTTTTCATAACATCATCGTGCGTGAGGTCATAAAAGCCAACATCAATAGGTAGTTGCGGTTGATAATGTCCAACAAAAAGCGGTTTAGCCGCAGTAACATTCGTCCACTCGGTAAAACCACGTCCGTGCCAGAGATTATTTTCTCTAAATTGATGATATTGCGGCAAATAGAGTGCAATTAAGCGCACATCAAAAGGCTTTTCGACATAAGATTGAAAAGGAACAAAATCTCGTTGATGTTTTTCTTTATCAAATAAAGAGCGTACATAATCTTCCGCCAAAGATCTTCTTTGTTCCAAATTCTGACCAGCAATATCCGTCTGTCCTTTTTTGACATAAGCAAAGACCGTGCGGTTAAATATAAAAAATCCGCCCCACCATATAAAAAATAAAATCACTGCGCAAAAAACGGCAAGTAACAAAAGCTTATGTCTCATAAATCCTCACTTTATGAGCAGTATACGCAGATACGCCGCATTTTCCCACACTTTTTTTCACTTTCTCCACAATTAGCTAAAAAGTTAATATGGCAATTGAAGACATACGAAATTAAATAAATCTATACCATATGACGCAATGTTTTAACCACAGTTACATAAGCGGTAAAAGCCACCAAAGCGGCAGAAACAAACGGTAGAAGCAAAATCATAACCCATTCTTCCATACCAAAGGTAACTGAATTAAAAATACCTGCTTCAATACCTTGAGCCATATGACCAATAACAAGAATTGCCGGTACGGAAAGTAAAGCGCCAATAATTCCGGCCAGCGCCGACATATGAGAAATTTGCTTCACATAGTTAAGAGCGATATATTCATCTGTTGCCCCCATTGTATGTAAAATAGTAATAATGTCACGATGCACATTAAGACCGGTTTTAGCCGCATAAACAATAGAAGCGACACACCCTCCGGCCACCAAAATAAGAACCGTAACCGCAAGCATTTTCAAAGAGTTGATAAATTTAAGCAATCTGGAAAGCCACAGATTATGGTCGTTAATGGAGGCTTGAGCAGAAATTTCAGATAGACGCACCGTTAATTCTCGATAATCAAAATTGCGCCCGTTTCTTATTTTCACATCCAACAGCTTAGGTATCGGCAACATTTCGATATCAACATTAGCGCCTAACCATGGTTGCAACAAGGCTCGAAGTTCCGCATCACTTAATACCGTAACCTGCTCAATATCAGGATATTTCTCCAAAAAGTTAACAATCTTAAGCAAGTCTTCACGGCTCTCTTGAGCATCAGGTAACGGCAAAACTTGCACGGTAAAGTTAGAAACCACTTGTTTCTTAGAGTTTTCAAACATAGAATTGATACCGAGCACACCCGCAAGGGTAATAGCAAACAAAAAGACGGATACAGCCACCGTTACCCGCAAAAAAGTTTTAGAATACCCCTCATTAATTGGCAATTCTTGATTTTTATCTGCCGGAGCTTTTTGCCGACGCAATTCACGAATACGTGCAGCCCGCTGTTTTGCAGTCGATTTAGAAACAGAATTTCCAACTTTACGACTATTTCCTTTAGGAGCAACCTTTTCTTCAAGAGCCATCGCCTGCTTAATTTCATCCATTTCTGTTACCGCCATTTAAGCCTCATCTTCCACATTAAGAAACCTATTTCAAAAAACTATATTTCCACTGTATCTTTTAAATAAGACAAATTACCATCTGCCAAAACCAAGCGCGGATAATTATATCGTTGCATCAATTCATTAGAGTGTGTAGCAATTACAACCGTTGTACCCAAACGATTAAGTTCGGCAAACAATTTCATCAATTTCAAAGCAATTTCACTATCAACATTACCAGTCGGTTCGTCGGCAAGCAGAAGCTCTGGTCGGTTAATAACAGCGCGTGCAATAGCCACACGTTGCTTCTCACCGCCGGAGATTTCAGAACTTTTGACATACATATTGTGAGAAAGTTCAACCCATGCCAATAGTTCAATAACTCTCTGCCGAATTTCCTTTTCTTTCATTCCACGAATACGCAACGGCAAAGCCACATTATCAAAAACGCTCAAATGCTCCAAAAGACGAAAATCTTGAAATACGACACCGATTCGACGTCTCAAAAAAGCCAACGTATCCCGATCCGTCATGGCCACATTATTTCCAAAAACTTTTAATATACCGGCGGTAGGTTTCTGAGCCAAATAGAGCATAGAAAGAAGCGAAGTTTTGCCGGCACCACTTTTACCGGTCAAAAAATGAATAGAACCCCGGCGAAAAGAAAAATTAATATTTTTAAGCACTTCCGGATTATCGCCGTAAGCCAAAGCTACATTTTTCATCTCCACAATCGGTTCAAATTGTCCCGTATCCATTTTAACTCCTTTTAATAATCACAACGGCTCCAAACCTTTTATCAATCTACGATGCATTTTGAAATATAAGATGCATAAATCCCCAAAACAACACCATATTAAATAAAGCAACACCCCACTCCCACGTAAGTTTCAAGCGTGTTCTCTTTTTGAGATAATACATATAAGCAGCAAACACAATACCCAATACAATCAATGTCCACAACAAAGAAGAAACCGAAAAGATTTCAACCATTTGTACCTTAGACATAATACCAATATCAGAAGCAACAATCTCATTTGTACTAAAGAACCTTAAAATCCCAATAACAAACAAGCTAGACAACGTTATCAACCATGCCCACAACAATTTAGCTTTACGATACTTTTGCAAAAAATAAGCCCCTACGCATAAAACCGCCACAAAAAAGAGTCTAAAACGCGCAAAACCCACCAGCAACAAAACATCCATAATCAAATAGATAACAAGCAGACTTGCGACATCACTCCAAGAAAATCTCAAAAAATCATCTAATCGTCGAACCAAGTTTACGACATTTTTCTTTCTTTTAGCACGTTTTTCTTGTGATAAAATACGACGTTTGCGAACCATAGTGCGTCGTTTGCTTTCCTCTTTTTTCTTTTTCAGAATTCCCAAATCTTCAGCTTTGTTTGTATTTTTAGTCTGACGCACCATATTACCTTATCCTTAGAACAGCCATTTCTAAAAAAAAGAGAAATACCAAAGAAATTAATATTTTTTAACTTATAGCTCTAAAAAAGATTTGATTAAATATTTTTTCTTTATATACTAACAAGAAATAAAAAAGGAAGGTCAGATGTTAATAAGTTGTCCCAAATGTCATAGTATCTACGAAATACCGGATGATTTAATCGGTAAGACAGGTCAAAAATTCCGCTGTCAAGCTTGTTCAAACATATGGCACGCCATGCGTAGCGATGCTTTAGGATATGAAGAAGAAAAAGAAGAAGATACACCATATATTGAGCCAATTGAAGTAATTAAACCACCGGCACGTCCATGGCCATCGGAAAAGAAAGAGTTTATTATTCCTGCAGACAGCAAATCCGGAAGAAAGACATTATCTTCTTCCGAATTGGTAAGGCAAGAAGGTAACCCAAATTTTATTGCTCCAATAATGACTAATACAGATACTCAAACAGGATCAAAAGAACCGATTCCGCCACATACACTATCATCGGCTGTTATTATGGATGCCGCCCAAAAACAAAACGAAATTACGTTAACTTCAGATTATGGAACATCATTTACCATCAGTACTGCACCGATGCCAGAAAGTAAATCTGAAGAAGTTCGAAAAGAACCACGCTTATTTATTGATAGTGAAAAAGAATTTAACTTAAAAGTAACACCGGAAGATCGTCTAGAACACAACAAACCATTTAAAGGATATAAAAAGACCTCTGCTTTTCTGGTAATGTTACTGTTGTGCTCGATCCTTCTGTTTTTAAGAAGAGAGGTTGTAACTATCATTCCACAAGCCGAAATTTATTATAACAAACTGGGATTAAGCGGATTATACAATGAAGAATACTTAAAGTTTACCAAAATCAGTGTTAACCGCATGATAGAAAATAAGAAACCGATACTAAAAATCACTGCAGAAATCAAAAATACTTCGCCCTATAGCACATATGTGCCGCAAATAACCGTTAATGACATGAAAGAACGTTTTGCTCCGGCACAATCCAAATTAAAAGGCGGAGAAACAACCAAAGCGGTGTTCAGCATCCCTGCTCCGAACAATAACACTGCAGTAAGCTTGAACTTAAACTTTGCTAAACCATAAATGATTGAAAATAAGAGTTTTATTAAAAGTTTGAACAAATCTTAACCAAAAAGGAGAGAAATATGTTAAGAGAAGACTTGCAAAATGCCCTGAAAGAGGCAATGAAAAATCATGATATGACAACCGTTGCTGCTGTTCGTTTGATTATCGCCGGTCAAAAAGAAAAAGACGTTGCCGCTCGCGGTGCAGGTAAAGAATGTGCAACAGATGCCGAATTGTTATCAATGATGCAAGGCATGATTAAACAAAGAAATGAATCAATCAAAATTTATAACGAAGGCGGTCGCCCAGAATTAGCTGAAAAAGAACAAGCAGAAATCAATGTGATTGAGCGTTTCTTGCCCAAACAATTGAGTGAAGAAGAAACCAAAACCGCCATTGAATCAGCCATAGGCAAAACCGGAGCCACCGGAATTAAAGACATGGGCAAAGTTATGGCAGAATTAAAGAGTACTTATGCCGGTCAAATAGATATGGGCAAAGCTTCCGGTTTAATCAAATCTATGCTTGCATAACCTGATACGGAAATAAGAATAACATGAACGACGATTTGCAACGCTTTATAGAGGAATTACGAGCTCGTGTTTCGATAGTGGATGTAGTCGGCGCAAAAGTAAAATTGACCAAAAAAGGTCGAGAATATCAGGGATTGTGCCCTTTTCATAATGAAAAGACACCCTCGTTTACCGTCAATGAAAGCAAAGGGTTTTATCATTGTTTTGGTTGCGGAGCGCATGGCGACATCATCAAGTTTGAAATGGAGGCCAACGGACTTCCGTTTATAGATGCGTTGCAAAAATTGTCACATCAAGCCGGTCTGCAAATGCCTCAGTTAACGGCAAAAGATAAAAAAGAGGAAGAAGAGCGCAAATCATTATACGATATAATGGAGTGTGCTTGTAGCTTTTTTGAAAAATCTTTAAGAATGCCCGAAGGCTCGGAAGGCTTAAAGTACTTTACTGAAAAGCGCGGCTTATCAAAAGATACAATCCAAAAATTCCGTTTAGGCTTCGCACCTAATAACAATGCTTTAATGGCACATCTCAAAGCGGAAGGCATTAATGAAAAAGAAATGAAAGAACTGGGGTTGATTGCTATTCCGGAAGACACATCTCGCCGCCCGCATGATTTTTTCCGTAATCGCGTCATGATACCAATAACCAATAAACAAGGTCGTATTATTGCATTTGGCGGTCGTGTAATGGAAAAGATTGAGCCTAAATACTTAAACTCCCCCGATACGCCGATTTTTAATAAACGCCGTAATCTCTATAACTTAGATAAAGCCCGTGAAGTTGCTTATAAAGAAAAGAACCTGATTATCTGCGAAGGCTATATGGATGTCATCGCACTGGATAGATACGGATTTGGCTATGCGGTAGCACCATTGGGAACAGCTCTGACGGAAGAACAGATTATGGAGGCGTGGAAAGTCTGTTCCGAACCGATATTGTGTCTGGATGGTGATAACCCTGGGGTAAAAGCCGCCATGCGTGCCGTGGATAGAGTTTTACCGATATTAAAAGCCGGTTATTCATTAAAATTCCTATTCTTGCCGGACAATCAAGACCCAGATGAATATTTACAAGCACATGGTCGAGAAAGCTTCGGAGCGTTAATGAAAAAGACCAAACCTCTGATAGATATTTTGTGGCAAAAATATACCGAAAATGAAGATAGTTCCACACCGGAAAAGAAAGCCTTAATAGAAAAGACATTATTGGCGGAAGTCGCCAAAATTACAGATGCGACAGTCAGAAGTTACTATGCGCAAGAAATTCGTAATCGCATTTATATGGCTTTCAAACAAACAGCATGGCAGAAAAGAGAATATAATGCGCCACACCCTCGTGCATATTTTTCTCATCCACAACCTATGCCAGCAGCACCTGCTCCCTATAATCCGCCACTGCAAAACCAAGAGCCTCCAGCTTACTTGGAGAATATTCCGCTGGGCGAACCATTGCCGATACCACATCCTTATGAAGCACCGGCACCGCGCCCACATACCCCACAAACACCGACATATTCACGTCCAAACACTGGTTATAACAATAATCGCTACAATAACAGTCGTCGCAATAATTATAATCCCCCTCGCCCGCAAATTAATCATGTCATCAGCAATGCGCCTGAAACGTTGCGCCAAAGTGCTGAGGGAGAAAATGATAAGAACATCCGCTTCATGATTGCTGCCGAACTAATTTATCCGGAATTGATAGACGATTATGAGGAACAATTATTCAGTAGCGATATAAAAAATCCGAAACTAAAAGAATTGCTGACCACTATTGCTGATATTTATCACGAAACCGAAGAACCACTATCCTCGGAAGAACTACTTGAGAAATTATCCTCTACTCCGCAAAATCAGCAAATCAAAGAATTATGGGAATTGGATATGTTACAAAAACGTCCACCGTTTATCAATGACTTACGCCACAATATAGACAAAGTACTTTTAGAAGACAAATTGCGTAATTTGGAAGATGAAATCAAAAATCTGACCAACGAGATATGCCAAAACTTTACAGAAGAAGCCTACTCCCGCTTAAGTGGCTTAAAAAAAGAGCGAGATGAAATTTTATCCCATGCCGCTGAACCCGAGATATAAAAAAAATATCAAATTCGATTATTTATTTTCTTGACAATATAAATATAAAGAGCTAATAGAAGAACCACTGATTCTATCATTTAGATATTATTTTTTTCTTCATCTGTCGTTCATATACAGACAGACTTTCATTTCTCACATGTGAATGCCAGAAATGAAATAAACAAGACTTCAAGCAAGAATATATCTTGCAAGCCATGATTAAAAAGGATTGTTGGTTTGTGAAAATAGGCAATCCTAAATTATTAGGAAATCTGTAAAACGGATATTTTTAAGAAATATCCCAACCTGTCTGCCCCTTTGTGAAAAGCGGCAGATTTTTCAAGAGAAAGCTAAAATAAAATAAATTAAATTAAAATACATCCTTTGTTAGCTTTATGTCTTGAGCTAAAGTTGTATACTTAGATGTTTTTCTTCTTACACAGAAAACATCGAAGAACTGCTCCTTTGTGAAAAGTAGCAATTTCTTTCCAAATTTTTTAATAAAGCGTCTGGTTTGAGAAAATCGGACGCTTATTTTTTCTAAAAAAACTCTCAAAATTTAAAAATCTTCACAAATACTACAAGGCTAAAAAGCATAAACAACATTATGATTTTTTACGAAAGAATTTAATTTTTTGAGCAAAAGCTTTAATTTTGTTAACTGAAGAAGAATTATTTAAATCCGTAGCTTCAACTTTTTGCTTAATAGCGGCAGCTTGAGCTTCAGCCTTTTGAATAGCCTTTGAAGCGATTTGTTTAATGTGTTCAAAATGTTTATCCACTTCTTTAGAATTAATATTTAAAATATTGTTTAAAATTATTTTTTGAGAAGAAGAAACATTATCAACATTACCTTCATTCATTTCCCACTCCTCAAATTTAGACACGCTTTCTAAACTTTGTGTTACAGATGTTGCCGGTGTTTCAACTTCAGTTATAGTACCTATTGCTGTTTCATTATCAATAGTAGAATCATTTTTCTCATTTTGCGCAGGATCATATTCAATTACTTCTTCTGTATTGGAAACATCAGAATCATTCAAAATATCAGAAACATTAGCTATATCTACAATTTCTTCTGTATTCTCAACAGCATCAATTTTATCGCCAGTCTTCAAAGCTTGATGAGAATCATCTTGTGGTGTTGTACATGAAACAGAATTTAAATTTATTTCTGAGGAATTTGCAGAAAAACTTTCAACTTCATCATCAGCATTTTTCTTATTTTGAGATACATCATTATCCCAAGCACTAAGCAGCGCTGCATCCAAAGGTTCAGATAATTTTGAGGATATTTCAATAACATCTATATTATCATTATTCTCTTGATTATGAGAAACAACTTCTTCTTGAACTTTTTTTTGCGTATAGCTACGAAGAATATCAGCAGAAGAAGGAATACTACCAGCAGGTCTTGCAAAAGAATATGTAGGTAATTCAGGAGGATTATCTTGAATTTTCTGAGGAATAACAATTTCATCAGTAGTTTTATAGACATTTTTTAACAAAGAAGTAAATTGTTTTCCATCATTACTCTCTATCTGTGTTTCAGTTTTATCAGTAATAGATATATCAAATTGTCTAGGAGAACTTTGTTTATTTAAATTACCCCTCTCTACTTTTAAAGGTTGAATATTGTTTTGAGCAATTAGTTCAGTATTTTCATCCGCATATTTTGCCAAATTTAGCATAGATGTCCCAACCATAAACTGTTCTAATTTATGTTTATCCATCGTTAACGGATTATCTTCCTTCGTCCCAATAATAATCCCATTATCTGTTTCAAATACACCTAATTTTAATTGCTGCGCCAAAAAACACATTTCTTGGGTTAAGTTATCATCAAGTATCATGATTGTATTAGAAAACAATATAAACTGCTGCACCAATTCGTTTTTATCCAAGAACCAATTTCCTAATACTAAATACTTAAGAAGAGCTGCAGCTTGTTGAACACATCCCTCTTCAATAAACACACGAACAGCAGTTAAGGTTCTTCTTGCCGTATATTCAACAAAGAAATCATTTTCGCCATGAAAATTCTGCAAATTAATACAAATAATATCTAAAATAAACGCTTCAGATCCATTAACCTTCGGAAGCAAACGATGTAAAAAACCAATAAGTTCGGTAGCTTTTCCCTTTTTAGCCAATTCAAGCAATATCTGCACAGCGGACTTAATTTGATTAAGTTCAACTAACATCATAGCAAAAACAACACCTTTAGGCTCAACATCTTTTTGAATATGTTTCAAGCAACGTTCCGTAATAGGACGTATTTTTCCAAATTCATGTTTAATAAATTTAGCCTCTGTTTCCTCATAAAACCCGAATTCATCTTCAAATTTAGCTGCAAAATCTTCAATTTCCGCATTTCTAGCCAATAAAGGTTCTGCTTCAAGTTCAGATAAACCATCGAAAGCTTCATCAGCCATAAGTTTCGCCAAAACAGCATCATCAAGCCCGATAGATTTAGGAGAAAACCCATCATTTACGGCATCAAAAAGATATGAAAAGAGATAATCTTTTTCCCATTCTGCTAATTTACGGTGAGTATAAGCTGCGACATCACAAAGTTTACGAAGCACATCAGTTTTTTCATAAATAGCAGCCACTGCGTCTGTCGTAACTCCGCAAGCCGCCCCCATACCTCTAAATCTTTCCAAATAAGCTTTTAGTTTATCAGTTAACTCAGCTTCATCAAGTTGTTCCATTAATTTTTTATAATCAACACAAAAAGGAGACACTTGCTGAGCCAAAGAAGCATCAGTTTTAACTAATTTTTCTAAAACAGTTTTACGAAATTTAACACTTGCTTGAAAATTATCCAACCCCTTCCAAGCTTTTAAGCGTCCATCTGTAAACTGTTCTGCCATATTTCGATTATAATCAGCAAGAAATCCCTTATCAAAAGCACTCACAACACCAAACTGCACCAAAGCATCCCAAATTTTATGTCGCACGGCAACAGACGTACCTTTAACTCCGGAAACACCAATCAACCCCCATAAATAAGAAAAATTAACCTTTTGAAAAAGATCATCATTTTCGGGAGCTCCCAATTTTTTCATAAACCGTTCAACGACGATTTCCTTACCTAAACCGACCAAATTTTGCAGTTCAGCATCATTCCACAACATACCGTAAAAAATCTCCCTACCAACAATAGTTTATTGTACAAAGAAAGAAAGAAACTGTCAAGGCAGAAAATCAAGCTTTTAACATCACAGATTCACAAAATATCTACACTAGCCACAAATATAGCTTGACAAAATCAACAAGAAAGATTATGTGTATAACCGCTTGCAATTTTTTGTCCGTTTATACTACGTATAAAAGGCAATTTAAAATCGATTTTAAGGAACGACATGTCAGAAACAGATAATGAAGATTACAGAACATCCGATGCACCATTGTTAGATACATTTGGCGGCGCACTAAAAAAACTAATCGCCAAAGGAAAAGAACAAGGCTACATCACTATAGAAGAACTCAATCAGGCTTTACCATCTGAAAAAGAGACTTCAGACCAAATAGAAGATATCATGGCAGCGATTTCCGATATGGAAATCAGCATAATTTCAGCTGATGAAACAGAAGATTTTGAAGACGATAATGGCGAAGATGAACATCTGGAAGAAGATGAAATCATAGATGACGAAGACGGCGTAGGCAATTTAGATGGTAAAGAGCTTATGCGCTCGGATGATCCGGTTCGTATGTACCTAAAAGAAATGGGGACAGTTGAATTATTGTCAAGAGAAGGAGAAATCGCAATCGCTAAAAGAATAGAAGCCGGCAAAACAGTTATGATTGGCGGACTTTGCGAAAATCCAATGACATTAAAAGCAATCTCCAAATGGCGCGATGAATTGGTCGAAGGAACTATGCAATTGCGCAATATAATAGATTTGGAAATGATGTATGGTGTTGATTCTGAAGCAATCGTCTATGATGATGAAACTCCACAAGTTGATGATTTAGAACAGGTTACCAAAGATCTAGAAGGCAAAAATCTGGATGAAATTGATGATGATTTAGAAAATGATATAGAATTTGATGATACTGTAGATGATGAACCGGAAGAAGACGTATCCGAAAATGAGGATTTAGACGGTGAAGGCGAAGGCGAATTAGATGAAGATGAAAGCGGTCACAGTACCACTTCAATCAGCGCCATGGAAACCGCTCTCTTTGAACCAGTACTGGATATTTTAAACAAAATCTCCAGCTATTACGATGAATTAAGTCGAATTCAAAGTCAACGTATGAAAGCAATCTTAGCTGGAAGAAAAGCCCAACCTGCGTTGGAAAAGAAATATACCAATATCAAAAAAGAATTGATTGAGTTAATGAGTTCTATTCACTTAAACTCAGCACGTGTTGAGGAATTGGTAGAACAATTAAACGAATTAAACCGCCGCTTGATGGGGGTTGAAGGTAAATTAATGCGTTTGGCCTTAAATTGCCGCGTTAAGAGAGAAGATTTCTTGGAAGCATATCAACGCTCCGAATTAGACCCACACTGGGTGGAAAAAATGGCTGAAAAGAAAGACAAACATTGGCAAAACTTCATCAAAGATAACCTTGAAGAAATTACCGAGTTGCGTAACTCTTTAGCAGAAATGAGTAAAGAATGTGGTTTGCCGATTTCAGAATATCGTAAAATGGTAGATACCATTAAACGTGGCGAAAGAGAAGCAGACAGAGCTAAAAAAGAGATGATTGAAGCAAACTTAAGATTAGTTATCTCAATCTCTAAAAAATACACCAACCGCGGTATGCAATTCTTAGATTTAATTCAAGAAGGCAACATCGGTTTGATGAAAGCCGTAGATAAATTTGAATACCGCAGAGGCTATAAATTCTCAACCTATGCAACCTGGTGGATACGTCAGGCAATCACACGTTCCATTGCCGACCAAGCACGCACAATCCGTATTCCAGTTCATATGATTGAGACCATCAATAAATTGGTAAGAACCTCACGCCAAATGTCTTTGGAAATGGGCAGAGAACCAATACCAGAGGAATTGGCAAAGAGATTATCTATGCCGGTTGATAAAATCCGCAAGGTAATGAAAATAGCCAAAGAACCGGTCAGCCTTGAAGCTCCGGTCGGAGATGAAGAAGATTCATCATTGGGTGATTTTATTGCTGATGAAAACGCATTACAACCGATTGATTCCGCAATTCATGCCAACTTAAAAGAAACATGCACCCGCATTTTATCATCCCTTACCCCAAGAGAAGAAAGAGTATTGCGTATGCGTTTCGGTATCGGTATGAATACGGACCACACATTGGAAGAAGTTGGACAGCAATTTAATGTCACCAGAGAGCGTATTCGTCAAATTGAGGCAAAGGCATTAAGAAAATTGAAGCACCCGAGCCGCAGTAAGAAATTACGTTCTTTCTTAGATCAATAATAAAGAAACATGCCCCGTCATAATGGCGGGGTTTTCTTTTTACGAACATTCCCCTACTCTGTTATAAATATATACAAAAAAGGCGGCGTTTCCGATAAGGAAACAACCGCTAATAAAATTACTCAGCAAGTTTTTGTAAATTGATAACATCATCAAGAGAAAGAACATGTTCCGTATCAAGTTTCTTCTTTAAAGTAGAAACTTGATTAAGCGCATTAACATAATCTTGATATTTCTGCTTAAAATCTTGTGTCAAACGTTTTATTTCCGCTGAAGCAGAACCCTCACCTTCAAGATGAGCAAACATTTGTTCTATCCGCGCCTCACTCCGGCGCAGCAAATTTGTCTCGTAAGTTCTCATAAAGTCTACAGGCATTTCATCATACGGATACACATTCAAAATACGTCCCGTTTCCCAATAATTCACCAATTCATTAGGCCAATGAGCACGAGCAAATGCGGAAAAATGATCCCATTTAGCTTGTATTTGACAACAACTCATGCGATACATCTGTCGAGAAATATCGTGCAACACGCCTGTCAACTTAGAAAATCCCCGTTCTGTTGCCTCAGCCAACTTACAGATATCTTGGCGTAAATTAGCAATATCCACCTTAAGTTCCGTCGTCAGTTCCAAGACATTCCCCGTATAGAAGAAAGCTCGATTCGCATAAACGTCGTTATTGGGATTGATAAACCGCTCATTCCACAACCAACTTGTATCAGAATACCCCAAAATCACCAGTTTATTAATGTCAAAAACATTTTTTAAATCACAATATGCATGGCGCCATTTTGAAGTATGAATCCAATACAAGGTCTGCACAATTTCCAGCGGAGAAAGCACCGCAGACACAGGCACATCTTCAACAAGCAAGTGTTCATTAGCTGCGCATTGCCGTTTATCCTCTACTTTATGCTGTAGTTCATAATACGGTTCGTGCCCAATTTTATAAACGCAATTAAACCCGACTTTTATATAATCCGGATCATAAAGACAATACTCATACCAATCGTCTCGATAATATCGGCTGAGCCATTTGCAAAAAGCTCGTTGTTCATTCGGCTTATCACGATAACCCTCTGCATGATGCCCGTACCAATCAAACCAATCTCCGCGAAAATAAGGTTGAAAACTTTTATTTTCAAATGGTCTGAAAAAGAATTGTCCGGAAAGAATATCAAAATAGACTTTAATGATATCAAATTTTTGCGCCAACTCATCTTCCCACAAAAGATTTTCATCAAATCTCCGTTTCAGATACTCTGCTTTTCTATCATATCTATCTTCAGCCTCATAAGGAGCTAATTCAACAAATGTTCTAATATCCACATCACGTCGTTCGGGCAGTTCAGCCATATTGATAGAAGGAAACCACTCTTCAATCAAACGTTTCCAATTCCATCCATCTTTAAATTTATAAGCCAGCGTCTCGTAAACAAGATTAAATCCCAAATCGTTTTGAAAAGATTTAGGTTGTTTATCGGATTTAAACCGCACCTGAGCAAAAAAGACATCACAACAGTAATATCCGTTATCACACAAGTATTTACTCACACAAGCCCGCATAAAGCGCGCATCTAAAAACTCCTGTCGTAAAGGAACATAAAAATCATTCATAAGCGTAAATTTTTAAGACATAATAACTTTTTAATTGCCTACAATATAGACACAAGAAAACCTAAAAGCAACTAAAATTTGTCAAATTGTCTCATAATCATCGCATACAAAAAAAGCACCGATACAAGATCGATGCCTAGCAATAAATTGTCAGATTAATTTTCTTCTTCTGACGAATTTGAATTATTTTGTTTAGCTATCCTTCGCTCTAAGTATATTAACTTTAATTGCATAAAAATAACCAAACAAAGGACAATAATAAGAAGGAAAGACCTAAAAAGCAATTCTGAAGCTTCTTTATAAGCATTTCTCATAAAATCCACATCAAGCTTACTAAGTTCAGAAGAAGAAGCAAAATAGCTGTCTTCCCAATCATAAATTTGTTTAATTTCAGATAACTCACATTCTATTCCGGTAATAAAATCAATATTAAGCGATAAGTCATGATCCCATACCGAAACAGCGATAGGTGCCTCATTTTTAGTTAAAGCTAAAAAGTCAAACACATGAAAAAAATTAAGCATTAGAATCAAAATAAGCACCACTCTGACAGTTGTAGACACAATTTTTCCTTTATTTGGATCTATCGTAAACAACTTAAGACCATACAAATAACAAAACCACGCCATCAAACCTAAACCAATCAAAAACCAAGGTATAGATGAATGAAAAAAATCATAGAAAGCTAATTTAAAACAGGAAATAATTAAAGCATTAGCTCTATTTATATCCAAGTTTGAAATAACAGCCACATAACTTTCCGTAGTATAGACATAGATTTTTTTATTCCAATCAATTTCCTCACCTATCCATCCTAATTTAGCATATGTAGTCATATAGGTTTTCGGAGAATGAATTGAATCAAGCTCATCATTAATAATCAAAAGTTCCTCTTTTGAATTATATTGAGCAAATCCGTAAGCCCCTAAAGTACGAGGTCCTGAATTGTTATCATCCTGAAAAAAGTATCCCAAAATCAAAATAAAACAACAAAAAAACAAAAACTTTTTCATATCTATAAAAAATTAATAATTAATAATCGCAAGCATCTTAGAATGACTAGACAAAAAGTCAAGCAGTTTTATATAAAAAAAACTCAAATATAAAGCCCTATACCATATAAATTTTTAATAGATATTCTGAAACAATCAGATGATACAGAAAACCACGAAATATACTCAACAACTATCTCAATATTACTTTTTTCCCCTATAACAAATAATCTTAATCCTCTGTAAAAAAAAAAAAAAAGAAAACAAAAAAAAGAGTCGTCAAAACAAATTAACGACTCTAACATTTAATCTACCTAAAAAAGGCAAATAAAGAACAATAAGCTAAGTTTAGTTAGCTGCAACAACTTGTTCTGGTTCAGCTTTAACAGCAGTTTCAGCAGATTGATTATTATAAGCTTTTTCTTGTTTTTTAGCTTCATCAGTTGTTCTTGCAACATTAACCAAGATAGTTTGAGAAACTTCCGGGTGCAAACTCAACTTAACCTGATAAACGCCCAAATATTTAATCGGCTTATCCAAAGAAACGAAACGACGTTCCAAAGCAACACCAGATTCATTAATAGCTTGAGCAATATCACGGATAGTAACAGAACCATAAAGTTGACCTGTTTCAGCAGCTTGACGAATAACAACAGCGGAGAAACCTTTTAATTCCTCAGCTTTTTTGTTAGCTTCATCAAAGAGAGCCTTATTGCGAGCTTCCAATTCAGCGCGTTGTTTTTCAAAATAAGCAACATTAGCTTCAGTAGCGCGCAAAGCTTTATTTTGAGGCAACAAGTAGTTACGAGCGTAACCGTTTTTAACATGAACTTTATCGCCCATTTTGCCTAATTTTTCGACATGTTCCAAAAGAATGATTTCCATTGTTCCATCTCCTTAGTTAGCAACATACGGCAAGAGAGCAACATAACGTGCACGTTTGATAGCACGAGCGATTTCTCTTTGAGTTTTTGCGGTTACGTTAGTGATACGGCTAGGCATAATTTTGCCTTTTTCCGAGATATAGCGAGAAAGAAACTTTGTATCTTTATAATCAATAACAAAATTAGAATTATCGCTAAAATTTTTTCTTTTAAAAAATGCTTTATTAGCCATTATTCCATCTCCTATTATTGAGCAGCTTCATCAGCAGCTTTATCATCTTTGCTGCTAAATTCTTCAACTTTAACCGTCATATAGCGGATAATATCTTCGTTCAAACGAGCCAAGCGTTCAAATTCAAAAATAGCGTTAGCCGGAGCTGAAATATTCAAAACAACATAGTAACCTTTACGGTTCTTTTTAATGCGGTAAGCCAGGTTTTTCAAGCCCCAGTTATCAACATTAACAACTTCGCCGCCTTCTTTTTTAATAGCTTCAGACAAAGTTGCAACAATGTCATTAACTTGAGACTGACCGAGATCCTGACGTGCAATCAACATACTTTCGTATTTAGTCATCTAAAAAAATCTCCTTATGGATTCTCAACAAAATTAATGTATAGCCGTAGAAACGATTTCCTACAGCAAGGACACTGCGAAATATAACAAAATAATTTTAAATTGCAAGCACTTTTTACACCCATAATTATCCCTATTTAAAGCATTTACGCCCCATTGGTACAATAAAAGCATTTTTTTCTTGCAGCGTGTAAGAAAACGCGTTATACTAAAAGCTCAATAACTTAATTTTTATTATATATATATGGAAAAAGTAATTTCATGCAGTTTAAGCAACCAAGAAGTTGCCGCTGCGCAGTCAAGAGAATTAAATCCGGCAGAACAGATTGAACTCATCTGCCTAAATGATGAAGAATTTCTTAAAGGTTATATAAGCGATAATCGCTTTGATGCCGAAGTTGAAAAAAGTTTTGTTGAGTTCGGTAAAATTGCTATGATTCTGTTTTACCGCAGGATACATGGACTAACCGAAGCTGCAAAGCAAATTTTCAACCAGCGGTTCGGCAATTTATTGTAGCGCTGCATAAAAAAACACAGAAAGTCTCTGCCCTCACTGGCAAAGACTTTCTTTTTTAAGCTCAAAAAAAACTTTACAAATAAACAATCTCGCCTTATACACGCCTTAAACAAACTGCGACTACATAGAGGGGTATAACCATGTCCAATGTTAAAACCAATGCAATGAGGATTTTGGATAAACACAAGATAGCCTATAAAACTTACAGCTACGCCAATACGCCGGCAATATCGGGAACGGAAGTCGCCGCGGCCCTTGGAGAAAACCCTGCACAGGTGTTTAAGACATTGGTAACCACAGGCAAGAGTGGTACGCATTATGTATTTATGCTTCCCGTCGCGGAAGAGTTGGATTTGAAAAAAGCAGCAGCAGTAGTTGGTGAAAAATCAGTAGAGATGTTGAAACAAAAAGATTTGTTACCCTTAACCGGATATGTACACGGCGGTTGCTCACCGATTGGTATGAAAAAGCAGTTTAAGACCGTTGCACACCAAACAGCGCAAGACTTTGCAACAATTATATTCAGCGCCGGAATGATTGGTTATCAGGTAGAATTATCGTTAAAAGACTTGACAAATATTATTCCGCTAACCACAGCGGATATCATCGCTCAAGGTTAGCACATAAAAAAAAAGAGTGCCAATAAAGCACTCCTCAAGAAAAAACTTAATCTTCTTCATCCAAATATTGCAGATAAATACCCCTAGCTTTTTTTAAAGCAATTATTCGCGCAATAAAAGAAATCAGATTAATGTAAAAGTATTGCATGAAGCAAGCCAAGATAAAACCGCCTATTAATCCCCAAAAAAATGGCACCAAACTAAACGACAGAAATAAAGCGACACCGCCAATAAGACCATTTCCCATAACAATTTCAAACAATCTCATTTCACGACTTGTCTTTTGACGACAAAGAATTTTCGCCCAGCATCTCTCCCCATAATCGCCATCTTCATCAATTTTTGAAAAAGCAATTACATCGGCAACTTCAAAAGAATAATCTTCATCTTCCAACAAATGTTTAAAAAGTTGAAGACTATTAGTCCAATACTCAACATTATAAAAAACACATGAAACAATACTGCATATCAAAAGAAAAAGTGCAGAGTAAAATAATAAGTAATCCATATTCCTAAATTTTTAGTTCATAATGATATAAAAGCAAATAGATGTTAACAGTTACATTTTTTTTGTCAACACATATCTATACATAAAAAAAGATACCCCCGCGTAAAACGCGGGGTTCTTCATATGCGGCTAAAAGCCTTTAGCACTGGCATCCCCTGAACGGGGTACCCATAATTCTGCCAGACGCAATTTGTTACTACCTACCCGTAAACGGGTCATTTAAGTCCATTGTTAGTTGTTCTGCTAATTGGTCTTGTTTAAGTTGATCTTTAATATATTCCCTGATTTTTTCTGTGTTCTTACCTGTTGTATCAACATAGTACCCCTTGCACCAAAATTCTCGGTTTCTATATTGATATTTTATACTACTCCACCTTTCATATATCATTAAACTACTCTTTCCTTTGAGAAATCCCATAAATCCTGATATACTGATTTTCGGTGGAACTTTTACTAATATATGCATATGGTCTGGACACGCTTCTCCTTCTATAATTTCCACTCCCTTCCATTTACACAATTCTTTCAGTATTTTTACTATTTCTAACCTTTTACTACCGTAAAAGACTTTTCTCCTATACTTTGGTGCAAATACTATATGATATTTTCAATTCCATGTTGTATGTGATAATCTTTCTATCTTAGTTTTCATTACTGTCCTCCAAATAGGTTGTTTTGCGTCTTGGCAGACTGCAAAACTTTAACCTATTTGGAGCGTTTTGTCATCCTCACCGCTATAAGCTTTACTGAACCACGCGTCTAACGCGTGGTTTTCGGAATACAAAAAAAAGGAGTGTCGAAACACTCCCATAATTTTTTTTCTAATTTTTGTGCTGCTCTTGATAAATTTTCAGAGCTCTTCGAAAAGTTTTCCGCACAAAAAGCACGGATAACATTCCCCGATAAATTCCCACAATTATAACGGCAAAAACAATAGCCGCTAAAATTGTTATAATTGGAGGAAATAATGCGAACGACAAAAATAGTGCAAATCCTCCACAACGCCCCATCCATATAGAATGACGCAATAAAGAAATTTCATTTTCTGTCATTTTCCGAAAAACTGCCGATAACCAGCAGTAATTAAAATCATCTATTTCCACCGGACATTTAGATAAAATATCCTCATCAATCAACTGCACCGGATAATTCCGATCTTTCAGTAGATGAGTAAAAATATCTAAATCAATCCGCTCACGCATTATATGATGAGCGCAATATAAAATAACACTCATACCAAGCAGCACAAGCGCTGCATAAAATAATAAATTTCCCATATATAAAAATTTTAGTTCATAAATATAATTTGACAAAAATGACTATACAACATAATCCTCATTGAGTCAACCGATAAAATACAAAAAAACGCCCTGCCATAAAGAGCGACAAGGCGTTGAAGTTAAAGGCTTACCCCTTACTTCTTAGTAATTTCGATTTTACGTTTTTTATCTTTTTCGTCCAAAGACTTAGGAATAATAATGGTTAAGACACCATTGTTAAATTCCGCCTTGGCATCATCAAAGCGCATATCCCAAGGAAGTGCGACGGTACGTTTGAATGAGCCGTATGAAAATTCAGAGAAATAGCTACCTTTACCATGTTCTTTATGTTCTTGTTTCTTTTCACCCAAAATCGTTAAATATCCGTCAGCGGAAATTTCCAAATCGACATCTTTTTCACTCATCCCTGGAAGTTCGGCCGAAACCTTAACTTCATTTTCATCTTCCGCAATTTCAAGTTTAGGTTCAATTGCTTTAACGGCGTTGTTTTCATACGGAAAGTCCAACCAGTTATTAAAGAAACTGTTAACCATATCGTTAAAATCCTTACGATATCCGTAACGTGAAGCGATGTTACTATGGTTGTTATCCTGACGTTTAATCATATAATCTGACATTATTTTATCCTCCAATTTTAATCTTGCGTTCATCTCACTGTTAATAGTGTGTTCGCATCATGTTCTATAAAAGAAGTAGGAAGTGAAAAATAAAAAATCAAGACTTTTGGATAAATAAAAAAAATTTTTTTAAGTCTATTTTTAAGCACATATTAATAAACAAAATTTAAAATAAAAAAAAAGAGAGGTTCTGCAATGAAAAAACACATTATATTCGCTTTGTTATTAGGTTGCATGGCAATAAATGCACACGCCGAAACACCTACCCCTTTGCAATATCATTTTAGTAACACCTTAATCAAGTCCATTCGTAATTGTTACCGCTACAATGAGGAATTTACTAAAATCAACCCAGATTTGGCAGATGTAGGAGCGATGTGCCAACGCATCAACATTCGCATTCAAGGAATACAAGCTGATAACCTATGCCATGCTACAATTGTACATAAAACACAAAACATGGGCAAAACCACATACAAATGTAAACTAAACCGTTCGCAAAGAAACGAGTTATATAATGCGATAATGACACGCTCATCCGAACCGATAACCTCAACATTTACCATATTTGAAGAGTATGAAGATGAAAATGGTAATATTTACCGAGAACCAACAATAAAAACCATGACGGATAGTTTAATAAACATCACGATAGAAAAATTAAAACAAAATGCGTGTACAACCGAATACGAAGAACCAAATGAAAAAGAACAAAAACAATTTGCCGAATATGTATTAACTTTTTCCGAAGATTTTCAAAACAAACTGCAAACATGCTCACCTGCGGAAGAATATATCAAGACACCCTATTTAACCAAACCAATAAAAATCATCGGCAAAGAAACCAATACTTGTGTCATAGACAGTTCTGCATTTATATATCATATTCCAATGTCAGAGATATATAAACTAACCAACTACGACCAACTAAGCGTATTTGCAACCGATCCACAAATTGCCAAGTATGTTCCCGCCCCGGATTTAAGATACACACTATTCGCACTAGACGCTTGCCTTAAAGAAGAAGAATATACATCTCCCACAAACACACAAATGATAAATGCTATACAAATGACAAAACAAACCATCTCGCACAACCAAGACCACAATTGCGTGCTAAAATATAGGGAAGAAGTTTCTCGTCCGGATTATTATGAAGAATATGAAACAGTTTGTATTTTTTCAGACGAAGAAATAGCTGATTTAATATCACCATATCAAAAAGTCTTAAACTCCTCCTCACGCCTAAAACCTTCGGGCGGAGCAGCAAAAGCTGGAATAGATTTGTACAAGATTTTAGATAAACGAGAATATTGCAAATTAAACAATCTCTAGCCAATATACTATTTTTTAAGATATAAAAAAGCTCTTCAAAAATTATCACCAATACCCAGGTAGATAACAAAAAGGAGAGCTAAACCCTCCTTTTTCTATTTAATCAATTGTCCGATATTACAAAGGAACAATTTCACCGTCATCAGGCACAATAACTTGCGCATCGAGATAATGTTTAGAAACAAAATCTTTAACCTCTTGACGTCCAATCATCGCATGCGGAACAGCATCCAAATGCGTAATAATCACTTTTGCCTCTGGCGCAGCCAAACAAACTTGCCTTATATCATCAAGTCCCATAATGATAGAGCCGCTATCCGTAAACTGAGCATCGGCAGCGTTAAGCGCAATGATTTCAGGATGATATTTTTTGAGCGTCTTTTCAACATTATCAAACCAAATCGTATCGCCGGCCAAATAAAATGTCTTTTCATCCTTGTTTTCAAAAACCACCCCGCTGGCCGTCGCGCGCAAGTGAGTTGCGTCATAATATTTTTGTGTTGTTTCCGGATGTCCGTGCAAACAATCCACCCTAAATAACGTCACATCATTAAAGCGTACTCCGTCATAGCTAAGTGGGCGTACATCAGCAAAACCGAAAGCTTTAAGCATTTCGGCATCTTTTTCATCTTGCACAAACAGCGGTATGTTTTTAGCCAATACTTTTGCGGCAAATTCGTCAAAATGATCCGGATGCATATGTGTCACAATAACCGCATCAATGCCTTGCACAATCTTTTCATCTTTCATCGGAAGGTCAGCCGTCGGCCAACGCTTATCCGGAAAATGACAAACTTCTAAAGGCGGATAAAAATTTTTGGGCGCAAAAAACGGATCAATTAAAAACGTACATCCGCCATACATAAGTTTAACCGTTGCGCCGCGAATTTGTTGAAATTGCATCAAATCCTCCTTAATTTAGTCATTAAAACCATAAAAAAAATCAGCGTCTAAAATAGATATAATCCGACCAATATACCCATATGGGTATATAGTCATTAAGTTTCACTTTGTCAAGCCATAAAAAACATCAGATTACTTTCCCCCATCCTAAAATATTCCAACCAATAAAAAAGCGCCCCAAAAAAGAGCGCTATTAGTCACTACGGCATCTATGCTCATTGTAATCATATACTTGACCATTTTGCAAACAAAAAGACACCGTTCTTGCTTCATAAATACCTGACACCAGATTATTCATGGCACAATACCCTATAAAAGACACTACCGAGATGATGTATAGAATACGTTTATAACGAAATCTAAAAAAGAAAGCACAACCTAAAGAAATAAAACAAACAAGCATTACAAAGGCATATGCAAATAAAACAATCCCCCCTATTGAGTTTTGAACAATAAAATAATCTTCTAAAAATGCTATCAATAACAAAGATAGAATAATGAACTTAAAACTCAAAAATATTCCCTTTTGTAATGTTATTTTTGTCATTTTACACATTTCCTCTTCAATATCTTTTATAGTGTGTCGGACACGTTTCTTGTAAACTTTTTCCTTGTCTAGCCCCTTCTCTCCCACGAGCATTTGCCCATAAATCACGCTTACAATCATCTATTGGATATTTAAAAATATCTTTTGCCTCTTTCAAATACCCACCAATAGTTGATACAACCGAGCCATACTTTCCCCGAGAAGCTGCCTCATAATGAGCTTTACAATGAAAGAACGTATCGCTAGTCTTCAATTCAAGTTCATTCATTTTATTAAAATTACGCCATAAATCTTTAACAGGAGCAACCAAGCCACTTCTAACTTTACCTTTAGGATATTGATAATCTTTTATATAATTGTCAAGTTCTTTTGCTGTGGCATCTCCATAATGTTGGGTTTCTTTTGTCTCATCAATTCCCTGCTCTTTCATCAACATCTTAATCACTGTCCGGCGATTGGATAAATCAAGCTTATTAATTGCCTCACGTTGATGATCTGTAATATTTAACTCACTAGGTATTTCCATAAAAAAATCAAAATCAGACATATTAAATTCCTTTCATAAAAAAAAACGGCTAACATTTTGCCAACCGTTGCATTTAAACCAAAGAGCCGTACTCTCATATACAGCTCAAGACACAAATAATCAGATACAAAAAAAGCACTCCTTCTAGAGAGTGCTATTTGAATTGGTGATCCCAACGGGATTTGAACCCATGTTACCGCCGTGAAAGGGCGATGTCCTAACCACTAGACGATGGGACCAATGATCGGAACAAAAGCGTTTATATATAGAAAAAAATAATAAGTCAACACTTTCTTTTTATTTTTTTCACATTTTTGCGCATAAATCAAATAAGCATAATAATATCAATAAGTTAGTCACAAGAAATTCTCACTTAACCTCAACAGCTATTTTCGCGAAACAATCGCTTTCATCAAATCAACCGCCCCCGCATCCGCATTTTTAGCAGATAAATCAGCACTATTTTTTGAATTATTTTCAATAGGTTGAGGAATTTTAACTTCATCTTCAACCGATTCACTTTTTACTCTCTCAACAACTGACGCGACATCATCATCAATATTCTCTTCAGATGCAGAGGCAGTCAATGCATTCGGTTCAGACATTTTTTTAAACAAATTTTCCAAGGCTTCATTAGCTTTTTTGCTCTTAGCCGCTTTATCTTCTACAATCTGCTCCCTAACTTCATTTTGCATTTCCTCAACCGCCTTAGTTTCAGAAATTACTGATTTTTCTGAAGCTGTAGCAATATTTTGAGATGTTTCTTCAACCTTTTCTACGATATTTTCCTGAGTATTAATAGTATCAATCGCCGCTTCTTTTTTAACGGGAGCTTTACCTTCTTGCATAGCTTTAATCATATCCACAGGTGCATCTTTATCAAAATTTTGTTTTAACTCAGGTTTTGTCACTGCTACATTTGATGCAACTTCATCCTTAACAAATGTCTTGTCTTTAACCGGAACCAAAAGAGTCGGCTGCACTTTACCAGAAGCTTCAGAAGTTACCATTTTATTGGCATCAACATTTGCTTGCTCTTTAGTTGGCTCAACAGAATTAGCTTCCGTTTTAATTTCTTCTGCTGATAGCGCATTTCCTGTTTTATCTACAGCAGGACCTTCCACGCTCTGAACCGTGTTTTCAGAGTTTTTCATATTTTCGGTAGCCTGTAGAGCAGAAGGCTCTGCCATTTTTTTATTTTGTCCATCCGTTTCCTGAACTGTTTTTGCAGAAACAATAACCTCAACAGCTTCATGAACAGCAACCACCCCTTTTTCGCTATCATAAATTTCAATTTTACCAGCTTCAAACACAGGTTGGTCTTGATTTGTAACTTTTTTAACTTCCTGACGTTCTTGAATTTGTCCCAAAGCAGATTGTGGACGAGAAACAGCTTCAGCCTTTTGATGAATTTCTTGCATATAATCGGTTAATTCAGCTGCTCCATCTCGTGAAGAAGTTTTTTGAAGATTTGTTGCATCTTTATCTTCAAATTTTTTTTCATTTTCATTTAAAATGATTACATTTTCATCAAATTTATCTTTTTGTTGAGAGATTTCCCAGCTTTGCGCCATTTTTTTCTGAAGAGACGGTTCCGCCATATTTTCTTTTTTCACCTCAGGAGAAGCAATATCTTGTGCTTTAGGAGGATTAAGTTCAGAAACCGGCGCCTTAGCCTCTAACGGAGCTGTTACGGTCATATCCTGAGCTTTAGGAGCATCTTCAACATAATCAAAAACCACCATAGCCGAAGACATTGGAGCCGTTGAATGACGATATTCCGCCACCCCGCCAACCACAAAAACTAACACCAAAAACAAAATCAGCAGTTCCACCCTACCCTTTGCTTTTAATTTAGAGACATCTTGATTATCCATAAACAAAACTCCGTCAAAAGAAAAAACTAAGGCATTATAGAACTGCTGATATATAAATGCAAGTATTTTACTCCAAACGTTCTATTTTAAATGATTCCACAAACGTTTTAGAGCTTTATCCATATATCGATCAACATGTGACAGCAGATTTTTTGCAGCTTTGCTATATTGATTTTCATTAAGAAAAATAGAGTTTGAAATATTGACCAACCAAGAGCAATAAAAATAGTTTAATATATCCATATATATATTATGAGGATATGCTTTATGAGATAAACTATTCCATAACTGTTGCGCAAAAAACTCTTCAATAGCCGTATCAATTGCCTCATTAGGAGTTGCAAAGGACATAGACCCGATTGATAAAAAAGTCGAACCACTGTGATGAACAAGTTGATACTTACCTTTACGTTTAACAATTTTATAATCATTAAACAACATTTCTCTCACATCATCAACCATATGAGTATACGCAGTCCGCAATTTAGAATCAGTATTATAGAGAGATGTTTTAAACAATTGGCTTAAATAGTGAAAAGTTTCATGAATAATTGTCTGCTCATCAGCCTCTTCAAACAAATAAATAGTTTTATCAGCAATTTCATATGCGCCTTTGGCTAATTTTTGCATAACAAGAACCATGCCGTCAAAAGGTGCTTTGATTTTATCATCATCATCAGGAATACTATTCATTTTTTCAAGCTCAATATCCATAAAATCTTTATCAGTTTTAGCACTACTTGTAAATTTATGCAAAGCCGAAAAAGAAAGTTTTGTTCTATCAACCGACGGTATTTTTATTCTATCATCCCAAAAAGCAAAAGTTCTCTGCCAATCAGAATAATTTTGCCGCTGTAACATAGATCTAACTTCAATATCACCATGAGAAACTGCCCCCGCCCAAGGAAACGGAGCAGTATGAATATATCCGGAAGAAATTCTTGAAGCGACAAGCTCAAAATTATTAAACCTACTAATCATTTCGCGCAACGAGGAATAAGCAAAATTGCCCAATTGACGCTCATGAGGATCTAAAATACGATTAGCATATTTCTCATCAACTTTTCGATACAGCAAATCAAAATCAATTTCCTTATATTTAAGCCGACGAGTAGATTTAGAAGATAAAGTTCCATTTTTTTTATTTTTTTTACTTTGACTTTTATAAATATTTAAAAGAGGCAGCGGCACTTCTTTATCAACCCAAAAGGTATCTGTTTTTTCATCGGGAAGATAAGTTGTCACAAACTCTGTTAATAAAAAGCCTAAATTTTTCATCGCCTTCTCTTTAGCCAAATAAAAATGCCTATCCATAAAATTACGTCTCTGAGAAGGAGTAAGTGCCAAATCAAAATGCTCACGCATTTGAATAGCAAAAGCAGCCCCTTTCATGAGCAAATCTTTTAAATTAGAATAATCAAATTGCTTAGGATCAATTTCCAAAACATCATTTTCAGTATTTTTATCCCGATAGAAATGATATCCTTCATTATTATCAAGTTCAACAAAACGCACAATTACCTTTTTCAAATCCGGATAATTTTTATAAAGTTCATTATGCTCAAGCAAATCGTCCAATTTAAATTCTTTTTTATCTAAAAGCAATTGCCGTTGCATCCAATAAGTACGCAAACTTTCATCACCATCATCAATTCGTTGCTTAATAAACTCGTTTGCTGCCTGAATATCACGCTGCTCTGCTTGTTTAGCAAAATCAATTTCTTTATGAAATCGATAGATACGATAAATTCTATCCAAAAAAAACATCATAAGAGATTTATTAGCATTGCTCCAAGAGCGATAACGAGGAAGAGATAAAAACTTTTCACTCATAGACAATGGAATATGTGCCTTTCGATACAATGAGGACAAATAATTTGCATTAAAATAGGGTTTATGGTAGTCCCCTTGCCCCGCAAGATACAATTGATAAAATTTGTTAACCGTCAAATCATCCATCATATCACCATTTTCAAAAATCCCCATACGGCGCATAGCATCTTGTCGTTTTTCAGCCTCTTCAATAAGTTCAGCATCTAATTTCTGTACCAATTTCATAAATCCATCGGTCTTAGCGTTATTTTCTTCTAAAAATTTATCCAATCTTTCGATATTGGCATTTTCATCTAACGAACTTTCCCAAATATCACTTAAAAACCCAAAAAAAGATCTTTCTTCTAAAACCGCACGAATAATTTTCAACTGTTCCTCTGTATAAAATTTGTCAGGTGATTGAAAATTTGTATTGACCGCTCTATGTTTACGCCAAGAAGCGTGAGAAGAATTGTACAAATTTTCTATTTGCTGCTGTTGTTCATTAGAAGATGAAAGATTATCATCTGTTTTAGCATGACCTCCATCAATCTCATTTACAGACATATTTTTCAGACGTAAATCCCAAAACAATTCTCCCTTATTGTTTTCATGAATATCAATACGAACATTTTTGCGTTTTCCGTTAATCTCTATTGGTAAATAAGCATAGTAAGAAGCTTTAATTTTAGAGTTTGATTTTTTATTTTCTGTTTTTGAAAGTGTATAAAACACCGCTTTTTCTGCTAAAATTGGTAAATAAGGGATCAAGAATTTAACATCATCGCTTAAATTGTCAGTTGATGATTTTTTAATTTCAATCTCTTTATTAAGGGAAGGATTAAAAATTTTCATGCCATGATAAGAATTGAGTAAACTATCCATAGCTACATTAAATTCTTCCGCTGAAATATCTTTATAATTAGAAGTTTGAACAACAACAGCCGCGTCTGAAGGATTAACATCCACAACACGATTACCCCCTGTTTTAATATTTTCATCAACAATTTGAGTACTATCCTCATTTGAAAATCTGGAAAAACGATTTGCTTCACCCTGTTTTTCTCTATTTTCATTAGCAGAAGTAAGATTGGCAATATCTTCATCTTCCAAGACCTCAAATTTATCTCTATCAATCAATAATTGTTTTAATGTTTTATCACGAATATAAGCAGACTCAGAACCATTCTGCTTAAGTTTATTAGTATTATAGCGAGCACTATAACTGCTAACTAAAGTCTCAACATTGTTATCAATTTTTTCTTGACGTTGTTTAATATCACTTTCAAAAGCAGCTTCTGGATCAGTAAAGGAAGGCTCCCCATTTCTATTTACACCATAAGAAAAATGTCCGTTATAATTTTTATCCAAAAAATCAATAAAATCGTTATAGATATTATTATAAATCTCTTCAACAACTTCTGCATCTGAAACCACCTTTGTTTCAAATTCGCGTAAATTGATAATTTCTTGCGCTTCCTGAGCTTCTAATTTTTGAATATAAGATTTCCAATAGTGTTTAGGCAAATCATTCTCATTAACATTAAAATCGAATTTCAATTTAGCTTTTGAATCATCAATTTCAAAACGCCATTTGCCATCTGAACCATGATACCAACCTGTTCTGGCCCAAATAGCACGAGGATTAGCTTTTTTAGCTTCCATAGCATAAGCTTGTTTAAGCTTCAAGATATCAGCATTTTTAGCTCCGACACCCCCAAATTGGAATAAAAGCTTAGCTTCGGGAGAAGTTTGTTGTTTAAATTTTTCATATGTCATTTTTTTAATTTCAGGCAACCCCTCAAGAAGTATTTTTTGAGGAGAAAAAGATTTATCAACATTATAAAAAGCCATAATATTAGCTTGAATCATACTAGCCGTAATTTTAGCCTTTGTTTCATCATGAGTAGCCTGAAAAGCCCGTTGATACATTTCATCGTAAATTTTTCGAAAAGCAGCCACATCAGCCTTTCGAACAGAACGTTCTATAGGTTTAGCTTGTGATGCTTCATATTCAAGAGCTTTAAGATTTTGTTCCAAAGAATAAGAAAACACTTTACTAAACGCATCAGGTTTACTTTGCAACAAGTCCATAGCATTTTTCTTAAACAATTCAATATCTTCATCGCTAACTCCCTTAAGTAACATACGTCTCCGTGCATTTTCATAAGATTTCTGTGCATAATAAACTGTACCATCAGCAGCCATCAAGGCAGAAGTTCCCGCAATCGCACCAATTGCACTTTCCACAAGACCTTCAAATAAATCTTGCGTATCATCAATACCGACTTGACGAACCAAATTTTCTGCCAGTAACTGTTGAAGAACTTCAGTACCAGCTTCACGAAGCGGTGCACCGAGTATTTCTTTGGCAATCATTTTTGAGGTCATTTTCGCACGATTTTCAATCTGTTTAGGCAACGGATTAAATATTTTATCAATAGCAAACGTGGCTCCCCCTGAAAGCAAAGCTAAAGTATTAGCCGTATTGATATTTTGTTCTTTATCATAAGACTCATTAAAGACTTGAGCAGCCCCTCCTCCGGCAAACAAAGCATAAGTAGGCGCCGCACCGATATATTTCGCCATCGTTCCCATAGACAAAACCTGAGCTGATCCCTGCCCTAAAACATTTGCTAATTTCTCCCAACTTGGCTCATTATTATATGCCGTTTGCATTGGAGCAAGAACAGAACTTGTATCAACCTTTTCCGCATATTGTTGAAATTTATCACCAATATTTTTAAGCAAAGTTCCGGCTTCGGGCACAAATAAAGTTGCCCCTGCGGTCATCGCGCCAATTCCAAAATTTTTATTTTCAATATTTGCCCCAAAAGCTGAAAGTACATTTCCAATCATACGTAAATTATCGGAAGTAAATCCGCGAGTAGAAGCTTTAAGGGCTTCTTTACTAAAAGTAGCAGCATCAAACTCTCCCATTTTCCCTTCATCATAAGCCCATTTATACTGAGCCACATCTTCACCAAAACTTTCCAAAGCATTCCAATAGGTACGCAAATCTGTTGCTTGTTTAAGCCAATCGCCAACTGCCTGAAAACTGGAATGAGGTTTTTGCTCATCAATACTATCGGCAGAAAGTTTTGGAAACTGTAAATTATGTTCATTTTCAAGATATGCAAAAGGCATATTTTCATCACTGTCACCATCACCAAAATCTAGCTGTAAATCTTCCGCTTTGGGCTCATGAGTGCTATCATCAAAAGTCGTATCGTTAACAACTTCAACCGAAGTATTTAAAGCATCATCATTTGAATTTTTAAAATTTGCAATTTCTGAGATATGGGGTTCATTGAGAAATTGTTCATCCGTATTTTGAATTGGTAAGATGGTTTGTTTAACTTTATCGTCACCATAAGGCACCGGCGTCATCATCAAATTGTTCTGACTGGTAGAAGACTGAGCATTTGGCTCTATCGAAATAAAATCATTATCAACTGTACTCATATCAAATTCCTAACATAAAAAAAAGCAAAAAACAACTAACCTTTCATAACTGCAAGCCGCCCTTTAAAATAAAATTTATCGCCAGGAGCCAAATCTGCTTGTATTAATTCTTCATACGAATCAAAACGCGGATAATTAAGTTCTTTTCTCTGCATTTCTCGAGCAATTTTCCGCATTGTTTCAATTTTATCCTCATTATAAGGTGCTACTTGAGCATATTTTTCCCAAATAGGAAAAACATCATTACCCGAATAAGCCGTTTGCAGAGTTTGTTTTAATTCTCCAAACGAAACAGCATCCTGAGTAGCGTTTGTTTTAAGTTTCAAATCCTTTGCAACATTATCTAAAGCCAAACGTGAAATCTGTTTTTCAATCAAAGGTGTCAACTGACCGCCATTCTTTAACAAATCGGAAGTTAAAGCTGTTTTTTGCGCATAGTAGTTTTGATAAAGGTTCAAAGCAAATTGCGCTTTATTTTCCATAAACGATTTTGCAGCATAATCACTATTTGTTAAAGATACCGGCATATCAGCAGCAAAAGCCTTATCTGCAAGAACATCAATTTCTTTGTCAAACAACAATTCTGCGGTATTTTTTTCCACCTGCGCCGCCATTAATTGATTTTGTAAAGTGGAAGTTTCTTCAAATCCAAGTTTATTTTGCCGATAAGCATTAATCAAATAGTTAGAAGCATCACAAATTTCCTGAGCTGAAAGTTGTGTCCCTTCATTCATTTTACGCACTAAGCGATACGTTTCCGTCAACGGTACATCAGAGCGTTGTTCATTATCGCCCCAAAGACTAAATGCATCACTGTCCTCAACATTTTCATCCTTTTGTTGCGACAACACATAGTATTGTGCCGGAGATATTTCTCCTGTTTCTTTTTTTTGCCATAAATTCTGCAAATCATTTAAACGATTAAGATAAGATAAACGTTTTTGTTTTTCTTGATTTTGCTGAAAATATTCTGAATTAATAGACTTAGTCTGTTGAATCTGAGCTTTTAATGCAGATTTAGCCGCATCATCACTAAAATAAGCATCAACAGCATTATCTGCAGCATCAGGATTATTTAAGGCAAGATTAAGAATACCCGTTTTAAGATATCCATCACGATAAGTTTCTTTATCTTTATCGCTCAAAAAGGGAGTACTGGAGATTTCATCAACCCCCATCTGTAACAATTTTCTGCCTTTAAGATCATCTTGCGTTTCGGCCAAAAGATTTTGATTATCCGCCAACATAGAATTAAGGCTCTGCTTACCAAAATCTATTTGCTTTTTAGCAACAATTTTCTGAGCATCATTATGATTAGCCTCGCGAATTTTATCACCATATTTTTTCCAAAAATTCTGAGCTGTTTCATCTCCATCAAATTGAGAAGCCAAAAGTTTATCGTTATTTTTGATAATATCCTGAAGTTGCTCCGGAGATTGAGCATTTTCAAGAGCCTGTCTTGTATCCTTCAAAGAAACATCAGCTTGCATAGCCAAGCGTTCATTTTCAGTTTTTTGCATTTTATCGGCTAGCATATCAGCCGTATTAAGCAAAACAGAATCTGTATAAGCATTTGTTTCAGAAGCAATAAAACGCCTTGCCGGAGTAGTCACTTGTGCGATAACCGGCCTTTTAGCCATTGCGCCATTTAAACCCATAAAAGGAATTTTTTGTCTGTTTGCCATATATTTTCTCCCAAAAACTCAAATTAAAACAAAGAAGAAAGAGAAGAAGAAAGTCCGCTAAGCAAACTACCACTAAAACGATTTTTTCCCTCTTTTTTATACTGTTTTGCATTAGCTTCTTCTATTAAAGCTTGATACAAATAATTTTCTGCCTCGCTTTCCACTTTAAAACGTTCATTTAAGATATTTTGTTCCAAAGCAGAAGACGTTGTTGCCAAAGCCGTTGTCGTCGTTGGGCTTTCTCCCATTCCCGCCTCTCCTGCCGCAGCCGAAGCAGAAGCAATTGTGGCACGTTTTTGAGAACGCAGAGCATCTTCATTTCGAGCCCCGCTCAAACGAACATTTTGAGCATTTTGTCGATAAGTTTGCGCATTTTGCAAAGCCAATTGAGCTTTATTTTCATATTCATTTTGTTCTGCTTTACCTTTTAAGAAACCGGAAGCAAAATTGATACCGGCTTTAATTAAGAGAGCCTGAGCCACCATAATAAAATTTCCTTTCATAAAGTTGATAAGTTTTTCCACCAAAAAAATTAGCCAACACCCGTACCGATTTAAAACCCAATAAATCCGCAAAACGTTTAGCTTGTAAAAAATCATCTTGAACGGTCATAAAGACGCGCCTAATTCCCAAACAAAAAGCCTGCTCAGGAATTTTACGTTCCAAAAAACGAGTTAATTGCATAAGTTTCCGCCCAATATTTTGCCCAATAAGAGCGTAACATTGAGCCACTTGTTCTCCATGAAACTCAAATACATCAAAACCACAAACCGCTAAAATATCACCATTTTCACTAACGACGGTATAGGCGGCAATATGTTCAAATCCTTCTGCAAAAATCTGAGCCTCGCGAGCTTGACAAGCTTGCGGCACAACAAAAAAAGCATCCCCGCTTTGATAATCTCTAATCATCTCCAAGCTCCATAAAAAAAGAGAGGCATAAAGCCTCTCCCAATTTCCATCAATTACATATCATTCATTCACATCCAAATAAGGCACCAAAGCCAAAATATTCAAAGGAAGCGGTGCCGTTGTTTGGATCAAAAAATTAGCTGCTTGTTCTTTTTGCGTTGTTGAACCATTAAACAAAATCTCTTTATTTCCCGTAAAAAGCTCCTGAGCATAATTCATAGGAGCATCAACAGGTCGATACAAAATATCCGTCAAAGAACTTTCATTTTCACCAATTTGTCCGCCACCTGAAAGATAAAGCGTCAAAAGTACATGATTAATACGTTGTTTTTGACCTATACCGCTTCCAAACTCATTAGGGATATAAATATTTTGAGGAATAAACTGACTGCAAATTTTAAGCCCAACAACCAGATGAGCAACAGAAGTTTGAAGTGATATTTTCCCATTATAAACAACTTGTTCAGGTAAAACAACTCCATCGCCAAAAAGCATAACTTCTTTTCCTTCTAAATGCTCTAATCCTCCAAGTTCCGTAATATCCGTATCATCAGTTTTATCAAAAATAACAGCCGCATCTAAATAAACAGCATTTTGTCTCATAAAATGAGCTTCTTGCTGTTTTTGAATTTCCAAACTATCAAAACCGACTTGAGAAACAGGCATTGTCAGAGGCATTCCATTATCCATCCACTCCACCGTTCTAAAATAAGAATTATTAACCACGCGCTGAACTTCCAACCAAAGTTCATCACGATTATCCTCCAAATTAGGAATAACCGCCAAACTTTCGATTATACCGGAAACATCATGCCTAGAAAAAGCCGCCACTTCTTGTTCAGAAGAAAAAGTAATTGCGGCCAAAGTTCCATCTCCAACCAAACACCACAAAACTTTATCGGGAACTTCTTGATAAGCCATAGCCACAATACGGGATTGAAACAAATGTTTTCCTAAAATAGAAATATCCGTTTGATCATAGCCGTCGTTATAATAATTATACATCAAATCGCGCAAACTTAAACCATACCTATCCACAAACAAGACATGAGCCCCGATTGAAACCGGCATAATAGCCTTGCTTCCAACAGTAGAAATTTGTGAAATGCGAATATTATCAGAAGCCATAGCCTGAGAAGATGTAATAGCATCAATATAAAATTCAGCAGCCCCCGTTCCGACGAAGAGTGCATCACGTGCGTAAATCCATTTTCCTTCGTTAAATTCTGTACTAAGCACCGGTACAGTAATCGCTGTTTCAGCAGTAGCCTCACCGCAGTCCATATCAGCAAAATTATTATAATCACCCGAACAAGATAAACAAACATTAGGCCCTGTTTCTGAGTTAATCAAAAAAGCAAAACGATTTCTAAAAAAGGCCCCTGAAATTGGATAAGATGTTCCTTGATGTATCATCCCGAGTTCCCAACAAACTGTGCCATCTTCCAGAGCATCCGGTAATCTGGAAATAACTTGAGCAGACACATGCTGAGCATCTGTAAACTCAGTAATTTTCACAATACCGATACCATCATGAACATATTGCCATGAAACGCTTCCGTCAGAACGAGTTCCCTCACTGTGAACAGGTTTAATAGAGCCTGTTTGTCCAGTTCCAACCGCCATATAATATTTATTATCAGAAGAACGAATTTCCAAAGCAGAAACATTAACACCCGCACTCCAAGGTTTTGTATCATCATCTAGCACACGCAATCTAACCAAACGCCCAACATCAGTTTGCGTAAAAACATCATCAGATGCGATTAACTGAGTCAATCCTGTTTTTTCAGTAACTTGTATCATAATTTCAGAAGTATTCATACTTAAAAACGGCCCATTGCGAAGCTCTAACTCTTCCAAACGCCAATCATCATTAGCATAACGTTTCAAGAGCATAATCGGATGATTGGCATTGAAAATATACATAATATCGGAATGCTGAATTGTTTGAATTTTACAACATAATTCGTCATCATCCCACAAATCACTATAGGTGTAAGGAGAAGCAAGTTCAAACGGAGGAAAAGCTTCATCAGGTTCCGAATCATCCGCATCAGAAGTAGAAATAACATGTGTACGCAACAATTCTCTTTGTGCAAAAAGACGAATTTTAAGATGGCTAAACTCCACCACATAAGCCACGCGATGACTATATTTAAACGGAAATAAAAAACTTTTTGCATTAGACATTATTTCTTCCTTTCAATTCCCAAACTAAATTTCCCTGATAATAAAGTTTCAAAACATTACCGGAAACAACCCCGACATAATCGGAAAATTGAGTAATATAGTTTCCATTTTCATCATAAGGCCATCGACTAAATTTCGCATGCAAATAAGAAATAGCATTAAGAAATTCATTATTTTCCCCATAATAGCTAACTAAAACATCATCATCAGCCGCCCCTTGTACCGCAACACAAGCTCGATATTGTGCATGGTGCATAATCACAGCGTTGTAAAGGTCATAATTAGTTTGAAAAAACAAACTTTCATCCAATATACTGCCCTCGGCAGGAGCAATTTGATTATAATCCAAAACGACCCCCAAATATCCGTTAGAAAATTTAATAAGGAAACCACGTCGAAAAGGCCCCGAAGTCATAAAGACATTACAACCAACAAATTTTTCCAAAGTACCCCAATCACCATAATCAATCTGTGTTTGCTCATCAAGTTGTAAAGAAATATCCAAAGTTTGATCATACTGAACAACAACAGAACCTTTCTGCAAAATATAACCATCCTTAAAAACTTGATATTCGACTGTAGAATTTTTTAATACGCGCACAGAATTTCGTTGATATCCGTTAATAACAACAGTGGCATCAGAAGGAACCGTCTGAATAGAAAAAGTATATAATTCACTTTTAGAAACTAATAAGACTTCAAGTTGCGTATCTTCCAAAACCACATAATTACCGCTTGTCTGCGAATAACCATCGCAACTAACTTCATAATAAAGTTTATCACCGCGAGCCACCGTAATAGAAGTTCTCTCCACCCCATTAATTAAAACTTTAGCTTCAGCAGGCGTCGGTACAATTTGAAATAAAATATCATCATCAAGCGGTGTTTGCGCAACAAAATGCGTACCACCGCGTCGTTTCAAACTCCCTTCCACCAAAGGAATAAAATTACGACAAAGCTTTGCTGTTTTATCATATTTAGCAATATCCGTCCGCCCCTGCAACCATGGGCTAAGTTCCCCACCGTTAAATTGCATTCTAGTCGGTTTAATACTCATCTACATTTCCCCCAAATAAAAAAAAAGCGCCCGCCAAACGGATACGCAACATCATAAAAAAAACTCAAAAAAGCTAATCACCCCAAACCTGACGTACTAACACCCAACTGTTATCCGGCACTAATTCTGTATCCTTAGCAATTTCGTTATTCAGTTCAGCTTGTTGAACAAGAGTTAAGAATTCGTTTTCAAGAGCCTGTTTAAGGTTAAGAGAATGTTTAATACGCATTGCAAGTTCTGCCGCAACTTTAGCGGCAACAGCTTCTCTAAACAAAGGAGGAAAAGGCATATCATCATCAACAATACGCACATATTCAACATCAATACCATCATCAAGCATTGTCACAATGCAATTATTTGCCAATTCATATCCCTGCATTGCATAAGGACGCGGCTCGGTTAAATCTTTTATGGAAGCACCAAACACTTTCAGCAAAAGTAAACAATCTTTAGGCAATAGATACATAAATTTATCACCGTATTTTTCATCTAAACGCGCTAAACGTTTGGTTATAACAGCGAATCTCCAAGGGTAAGAGGAAAGCAATAAATTTTTCACATCTTGATAAATAAGCTCATACGATTTACCAAAAGCGGCATCATAGAGCGAAGCAACCGGCGGTTCACCGAGTTTAAGAAGCGCGCGGTTAATAATTTCAATCTTAGACATACGACCTCCGAAAAAGGATAAAACAAAGAGGACGGACAAACGCCCGCCCTCCGGACTATGGACCTTTTCTTAATAATTTGAGACAAAATAATATACAAACGCCAAGCGAAACTTAGCGAGCCAAATAACCTAAGGTCACACGAATTTCGCCGGAATTGGAAGTATTAGAAGTAACCGACGCCGTAACAAAATCTTTTACATCAGCTGGTAATGTAGCCGTCGCCATCAATTCCCCATCTTCAAAAGATTTTGTTGCTTCAATAGACATAGAGAGCAATTCAGAAAAATCCCCTGTTTTAGTATCACCATGTTTAACGGTAATAGTCACACTATTAGAGATGGAAACATCACCAACAGCAAAAGCGTTAACACACAAAGCACCTTGAGTAGAACCGGCCGCAACCACATCTCCCTCGGCAATAGAAGCTTGGTTAAGAGCACCTTTAGCCAAATCTTCATCATAAACTTTCAAAATATTGTTTAACATCCAAAAAAACTCCTAAAAAAGAGATTACGCCAATTCAACAGCCTTTTCAGAACCGTTTTCAAAGTTATAAGAGGTAATAAAGCGAATACCGTTCCAAGCGGCAAAGCTACGGTTAACATCCATATCACCAGTCATTGTCTGCAACACGTTGCCTTTATACTTATTGAGCATAGAAAGCACTTTCGGATGACAGAAGATATAAGTGGAGGCAGGTGTCGCTTTCGCATCGACCAACATATTGTCAATTTGTTCTGCTGTCGGAATATTATCGGCAGAAATATTAACAATAGCGGAAACGGCGTCTGGGTTAGCAAGTTGCATACCGATATAGCCTTTAATACGAACGCCATACCCAAGCAAGCCATTAGCGTTTTTATAGAGTTGACCTCCATTAATTGGAGTTGAATCTAAAAGACCGAAACGATTGATATTCTTAGCAGAATAAAGACCTGTCACTTCGCCAGGAACAAAACGCACCGCAACCATAGAGTAACATTTATCATCCGCACCGGCAGAAACAGCTTTACCATTTTCAACTGCATACGGGATAAAGTTATCATAAATAATTTTCTTTTCAGCGGTTTCACCGGCGTGCTTCAAGAGAACAGGAACTTTCTTCGCAAAATATTCGGAAATACCGATAACGGCTGCTTTATCTTCCGGCACAAAGATTTCCCCACCCAAGATAGACAAGTCAATTTTCTTCAAATTAGAATCAACTTCCATTTCAGGCAACGGTTGGTTAATATCAATAAAGCCCGCACCGGAAATTTTTGCCACTTCTTCATAAGCGTTCCAAAGCCCGTGAGAAGAAGCCTCAAAACGCATATTATCCAAAATCGGAGAATCATTAGTTAAATAATCGACATAATGCTCTTGCTTTTGAGACAAAGCAACCGCAATTTCTTTTAATGTACCAGACATTTAAAAAATCCTTTCAACAAACAAAATTAATAGTCATTAAACATTTCTCTGAAATACTCAACCGCATTCCAATCATCGCCTTTATGACGTTTACCGAAGCTAATCGGATTGTCTTCCGAGATAGCCTCTCCCAAACGACAAAAGACTTCCATCATACGCTTGGTACCAATTGCCTTTTCAATTTCGGCAACAGTATTTTCATCATCGCAAAACATTCTGACGCCACGCTTCATCAATTCCCAATTGCGTTGTGCGCGTGTCCCCCAAATACGTTTCATTTCTTTCATTTCTCGCAAAGAATTTTCCGCCCATGAGGTTTCGTTTTTTTCATTCAGTTCATCACGATGTTTTACATACCAATCATAGATAGCCTGTGCGGATTGCGGCAGAATATGATTTTCAAGACAAACTTGTTTAAAAGCTTCGCCGTCTTCCTTATCTTCATCGGCAAAGACAACATCAAAACAAGCGCAGTCTTGCGGCATTCCCAAACGGGAATAAAGTTTGTCCAAAGCTTTTTTATCGCCGTCCTTCGGCAAAGAAATTTTAGAAGAGAAAGCTCTTTCCAGTTCACGATAAGATTTGAGCAAATCGGCAGGAGTTTTAAAACCCTTCTTGTCAATATAATCCAAATCCTCCGCGGACATTTCTCCCCAACCGGATTGTGCACGCAAAAAGTCTTTATCAAATTCAGACTTTAAGAAGTTATCGGAGGTAGTCTGCCCCTCCGGCTTTTTAGAATTCATCATCATTATAAATCCCCTCAAAAAATTAGCATCAAAAAAGGCAGCCTCAAACGAGCACTGCCTAAAAAAAACGTCAGATACGATGCGTAGAAAACGCCCACAAAAAAAGGACGTCAACCACGCCCTAAAACAAACACTATATCCATTATGCAGTCATCATAACTGAGCTCTGACAGGATGTCAATAGGTTTGGAAACATTTTTGAAAATATTTTTTTACCTTAAACGTCCAAATCACGTTTCACATCATCGCCGTCACGCTGCAGTTTGGTAAACAAAGCAAACACTTCGGTTTCGGAAAGTGCCAAATATTTAATTAGCAAATCAAACATCCGCCTTTTGCCTAAAAGAAAAGACGCCGCATTCGGATCAAACCGATTTTGCGCATCATAGAAATAAGGAACACCTCCGGCGCCGAGTTCGCCTCGAGCTCCCGCTTCGTCACGCAAAAATTCAATCACAATTTCCGCTTCGGGTTTTAATTTTCCGTTAGGCGTTAAAAAGAGTTTATGAAATGCTTTCACCAGTTCATGTTCACGCTTAATTTTCTTAAAAAACATCATTTTTCTCCTTTATGCTGAAGCTTTATTAAGCAAAGCCGCAAGAGAAGCGTTTTGCGCTCCTGCTTGCGCACCGTTTTGTTGCTGTTGAAGAAGCGCTTGTTGTGGAGCCTGCTGTTGCATTAAGAGTTCCTGCACTTCGTCAGCGGTACGCACCACATCCGGACCAACACCATAATAGTCAGCGATTTTGCGGAGCGCTGCTTCGGTATCAAATACATTTAAGATATTCGGATTAGCCTGCGCCAAAGACGTTGCCGCCTCAATCGTTTTATAAAGTCCGACAATTGCGCCGGATTGCTGCATATGTACGGCAGGACATTCGAATTGAATGGCAATGGAACCGTCATACATCAATTCATCCGGCACGTCGTCTAACACACCGTAAGAAGCCAAGATATCCAACTCGCGCTCAATATTACCGGCAAGCCATTCTGCGGAAATACGTTCACACATCGGAGCCAATAACATAGATTTTTCCATCTCGCGTTTTTCCACTTCGGTAGCGGTCATCTGCTTGGTTTGTGTAAGCGATTGGAACAAAGGAACCAAAAACGCTCTTTCAATCGCTGCCCGTACTTCACGTTGCATTTCAACCGTAATCGAGAGATTATTACCATATTGCATAGAAACGGCGGCGGGTTTGCCCTGATTATCCAAACCACCTCGGATAACCGCCCCCGCCGAACCGAGTTTATTCGTATCAATCAACCCCATATTGGTAAGAATGGGCGGATTAGCCTGGAGCTGACCGGTACGAAGGATGGTCTTGCCCATTTCATTGGCGGTTAATAAATCATAAAACGCCTGCAGCGCCGGACTATCGCCATAAGAGCTTCCGGCAATTCCCAAAAATCTCGGTGCCATATACGGACACGTGCGATACCCGCCGACATGAATAATACGCTTAGCCGCCATGTCTATGTGCACACTGGCATATTTCATACCGTTAAAATCAACCGCATCAAGCGCATAGTCGTCACGCTCAAACACGGCGTGTAAAAACTTAAACATACGTTCAGGCGTATTTTCCGCTGCTTGCAAAATATCGCCACGCAATGCATCGCCAAATTTTTTAGCGGCTTCTCCGGCGGTTAATTCATACTCACGAAAGACCGCGGCGATTTTTCCGCTGTCATCACGTTTAATATAAGCTTCCTTAACCGGAATAGTGCGATAAACAATTCCCTGCCCAACATTATCCTCAACCATCCATAACGCATGCCCATAAATACCGAGCTGATTAAACAACAAATCACTTTCGGAAGCAAAATTGGAATAAGCCGAATAACGCACCCGAAAGAGTAAGTCGGTCGCTTTATCCAAAAACTTTTTCACCCTAGAATTGTCGTCCAAATTCGGATCGACCGGTTTAAGCCTATGCCATTGAGACGTTGTCGGCGCAATCACCGATTTCATGCTGGAGCAAAAACAAGCTAAAGCGTTCCGCCCCGTGGTATCAAACACATTTTGGCGCACTCTCCCGCGGTTATCGGTCGTAAAGAGTTCCGATTCAACCGAACACATTTCCGCCGCCTTATCCCACATTGGCTCCCATTTAGCTCTTTCGGCTTTCATCGCATCCAAACGTTTCAAAATATTTTCCGCGTTAAACGCCGGTTTTTTGCGCACCAATCGCGATGCGGCAAATTGAAAATCATCCGCAAAAATATTCTCCGGATGAAATTCCGAAGAACGATTATCCAAATGTTCCATACGAACCTCCCAAAATTAAAGAAACGCGGAAAAGTAGTTCCACGTTTCAGCCACAAAAAAACCGGCTTGAGAAGCAAACCGGCTCATTAAAAAGAAAAATTAAAAACTAGCCCACCAATACTTTACCGATAAGCATCACGCCGCACCAGGCCATATAAAGCCAAACAAACATCAGCGCAGATTTAATAAAATGTCGTTTATCCTCATTAACCAAACGCACATAGAGCAGTTTATGCAAAGAAAACGCCGCAATAAAAGCGATAGTAAACAACCCCATCAGCAACGCTTTTTGCAAGGATATGTTAAGACCGAGATTTGAAGCGAGTGCCCAAACCGTCCACATCGGCAACACCGCCACCCCTATGATAAAACATAAGATTGCTTTCCAATACATTTTGAATTTCATCATCTTCCGCCTTATTACACCAACAAACTAAACATAACCATAAACCCGCACCACAAGAGATAATAAAGCACTCCCACGCCGACAAAACGGGCATATTCCGCCATAGGCATTTGCAGTTTCATGCTTTGGGTTAATTTGGCATAGACGGTCGTCAACGAAAAACCGCATCCGCCAATGGCGATAAACAGCACATAAACCCCGACAGCGCCAATCATCCAAAAATCCGCACCATCATCAATAAACAGCCCAAATAACAGTGCCGGCACGATTGAAGCCACATAATCAACCGCTGTCATCCTTTTGGCTTTAGAGGGATTATTCAAATTTGCGTTCATAGATTTCTCCACATAAAACAAACCATAAAACACAAATTTTATATCATCCCACCCTAAAAAAAGCAACGTTTTTTTTATCGCTCTTATTTACGCACCGAGCGTCGTTTTACCGCCACCGGAACCATAAGAATTATCGTGTGATAAAAGTTGCGATACGGCGCCCATTTTCTTTTTGCGTTTACTTTCCAACTCACGCACTTCCTCAGAATTATCAACCACTTCAAGTTCCACCTCTTGCGGCTGCACCTGAACAACTTTCGGTTTAGAAAAAACAGAACTCATCTCTGTACTCCTTTATAAAATTAAGTTAAAGATAAACGGAATCATCCACAAAATCCCCACCTGAAGAATGAGGTATTTTTAAAAGATATTCCGCATTTTGAATAGCAAACGTGAGCGCCAACGCATCAGCAACATCGGTCGAACGCCCCAATCTCTTTTTAATCTCGGCTTTGGGTTCCAACTGCAACCGTCCGAGTGCATCAAACATCTTAAGCGGTGCGGTCAAATCTTCCACCAAGCCGGAAAATTCGGGCAAAGAAACCGGCAAAGGCGACGTCAACCATTGAGCAACTCTTGCCCACATTTCCGCCCGTCGGTTGACATAGCGCTCGGCATTATCAGCCCTCTCGCCAAAATTAACCGCAACAACATATTCAGCCAAGCCATTTGCCGCCAACACGTCATACACACCGGCCCCCAGCCCTCCCACATCAATACAAACTCTTGCCGGCTTATCTTCGGCAATAATAGAACTAATAAGATGCGCCACCTGCACCACGTCAAGTTTTTGAAACGTTTTGAATTTTAAGACTTGTCTTCCTCGCCGATAGCAAATAGCTGTTTTGTCATCGCCGAAACGCGCCACATCAACCCCGATAATCAGCGGAGCGGTATCATCATTGATTTTAATATCGTTTTCAAACGCCCGATACACTTCCTCTCGTCCGATTAAATGATTGTCTGCAGACAAGCGTGGTTCGCCTTCCCAAACATGTAGATATTCGCCATAATTTTCATTTTTCATCTTAAGCGCCAACCGTTTCATATTGTCGGGACAATACGGATTGTCATAATAGTTGACTTTACGAACAATCGTATCGCTGTCAGGATGCAGAGCAAGCGCCTTCCACACCGGATCGTTTTCCTCTTCACGATTAAGAGAAAGCCAAATTTCCGCATTGGGCTTACGAATGGTCGGGTCCAAAATTTGCCAGGCGCGTTCGGATATTTTCTGTGCTTCTTCACACCAACAAATATCCACCCCCTCAAGCGATTTAATATTTTGCGCATTGTGTTCCAAAATTCCCTTAAAGATAAATTTAGATTTATTTTTGAGGTTGACTATTTTATCTTCATAGAGGCGATATTCGTCGAGTTGATAAAAAGCAATTCTGTCGGCAATCAGCTTATAAACGGAATCTTTGATAGAGTTTTGCACCTCACGCACACAAGCGATTAAGAGTTTGCGACTGGTTGCAAGCGTAAGCAGTGCATCGGCAAACGCATAAGATTTACCGCCGGCTCTTCCGCCGTAAAACATCTTATAGCGAGCTCTTGCCGTCAAGAGCTCCCGAAACGCCCTCGGCAGTTGCACTTTCATTTCTTTTTGTATTACCTTTACCATTTTAACACGCTTATTCAATTCGTTACACAAATTTCACCACAATTTCCTTTAAGTTCCGTCCATCATCATTTTCATCATCTGTATTTTGCAACGTTGCCCAAATCGGCTCCGGACACGCCTTTTGCGCCAACCATTTTTCGGTTTCAATCAATAGTTTCGCGGTAGAATTATCTATTTCCCCACCTTTAAGTTCAGCCACAATTTTCCGAATATCATCTGTACAACTATCGGCATAGTCGGCGAGAGCCAACTTATACCCCTGTGAAAATGAGGGATTTGCAGCCGTTAACTCATAAAATCGCTTTGTTCCGATACCATTTTTTTGACATGCAGCAAAAAGTGACGCTCCTTTACGTAGAGCATCAAACACCGCCATCAAAATCTCTTCATCATTTTTTACAACCTTTTTCCTTGCAACCATAATAACCCAACCTATACACGGAACCCCAAATGTGCTTAACCGTTACACATTGCGCTTATGTCCGCATCATAAGCGCCCCACCCAATACATTTTTGCCACAGCAAAAATCCCATAATTGGCTATAGAGAAAGAGTGCATATCCTATTATAGGAGAATTGCCATTTTCTTATAGAAGTAGATAAGGTGATAAATTCTTGGCATAAACCAAATCAAAGTTTATTTTTAATTGAAAAAAATCTTCCCCCTCTCCGTCACAAAAAAACAGAGCAACCGAAGAGGCATAAAAAGCCGTCATTTTTTTAACACTAAAAAAAAGCCACGGATAAGAACCCGAAAGCTTTTCGCGCTCAAAACGAGCCTTTTTTGATTTCCGTACTAAAAAACGCCGCCGATAAAAACCGACAGCGCTCTTTAATGACATTCAATGAAAATTTAAACTTTAAAAATAGTTTATATCAAGATTCAACTGTTTTGATATACACTCTTCCACGATACCCAAACTTATAACATCCCCCGACAGAGATGTCAATAGTTTCAGATTCAAAATGATAAAAAAATAAATAAAGCAAAAACAGCATGTTAAACAAATTGTGCATATAATTTTTGTTTAATTGACTAAAAAACGCCCACAAATTAGGGTATAAAATAAGGGAAAGAAGAGAAAAAAGATGCGCAAATCCGATATAAAAGATACAATTAAACCGCAAAAGACCGAAAAAAAGGCTGTTATCAGCCCTAAATCAGTCCAAAAGAGCAAAGAACAAACTCAGCAAGCCACTGAAACTGCAACGCTAAATCAAACTTCATTGCAAGAAAGAGTTCTCAATTTTGACCTTGTAAGCATTTTGCAACAATGGTGTCAAAAAGCCGACAAACCGTTCTGGACCGCTTTTTTTACCGCTTTTATAGTTTTAAACCTAATCTTTTTATATCATGGCGCGCAATTTCTGTTCGGCGACCATGATTGGCGTTATTTGAAAGAAGGCATCACGCTCGGAGCCGGCTTATTTGAAGCAAGATTTACACAATTTATCCCCATAAATATCTTAAGTCGTGGCGAGATATATCCGATAATTAACAATTTACTGGGCTTTGCCGGCTTTTCATTAGGAATAGCCCTACTCGCCCGCTATTGGAATTTACCGCACCATAAAAAACAATATGCGCTGTTCGCACTATTTTGCACCATAACCCCATACATTTTATCGTTTATGTATTTTGCCTTTTTAATAGTACCGGTTTTAGGTTGGAACGCTTTTATCATTGGCGCATTGGAAATAAGTGAAAAAGAGGAGAAGTTCACTTTTTCTCGCACATTTACCTCCATCATTTTAATTATTATGGCATTAGGAGGTTATCCACCGGTTATCAACTTAATTGCCGTGGTGATAAGCATCAAATTGCTAAGCAACGCCCTGCACCTCCCCCCAAAAACAGGATTAAAAGATTTTGTAATTGAACAATTTAAGCTCTATAAATGGACATTGCTCAATATCATCTTGGGCATAATCGGCTATAAGATATGCCTTTTAGGATTAGAACAAACCGGCGCGGTCAATACGTCTTATTATAACTTGCAAACCACCCCTATTGCCGAGTGGGTCAATAAGTTTATATTAGTAAGCCAAGATGTTTTGCGCCAGTTTATTGTAACTCTGCCGTTCCTCACCACCGGCTACAAAACCCTAACCGCCCTTTTAGTAATTTTAGGATTATGCATGATAATCAAGAGGTTAGCAAATAAAACAACCCCAGCATCTCAAAAATTCATCATTTCCGCCTTAACTATTATCTGCCTTTATGCGCCATTGGTTACCTTGTTTATTTCCACCTCTCTGGCTGAAACGGAATTTTCTCCGCGCATTGACTTTTTCGGCTTAATGTATTTATACGCCGGCTTTTTTGCCCTGATACAAAGTGCTCCATCTTCTACTCAACTCTTCAAAAATCTCGGAACCACTCTTGCCATAGCGATTATTTTTGTATCCGCCAATAACTTGTTTGATGCCCAAAAGGTGTGGAAATTGGGTTTTGATTCAGAAATGAAATTATATCGCCGCGCCGGCGCACGTTTTATGGCTTCTCCAGCCTTTTCCTTAAAACAAAAATATATCATGGTGCAAGGAGGCATTGCTTCGCTTCGTCCGCGTTTTTATCACGAAGCCTATGATATAAAAAGCGATGACCTACTAAACATTTCCTACGTTCCGGGGCTAAATACTGGAGTTATGTGGAACTATTATGCCCCCAAAGACTTTGCTGACACGACTTCCTATGTGTACACGCTAAAGCCGGATGCACCAACTGCGACGCAAATCAGACAAACCTTTTGGGC